>CAYZJY010000158.1:0-2516 GCA_964478995.1 uncultured bacterium | reverse complement strand
AAATAATATCACCTTTTTTTGCGGTAGTAAGGGCTTTTCGAACTCCTATGCCACGATCGGTGAATATTGTGTAATCATTTCCTATAAAACCTGCTATTATTTCGTTATTAATTAATTCTATATCTTCAGTCCTAGGATTATCCGGTGTTATGAAACAGTGAGATGAGTATTTTTCAGCAATTTGTGCCATTATGGGGCGTTTTGTTTTATCTCTATCACCACCAGCACCAAAGATCGCATATAATTGATTTTTATTGACCAATAATTGCTTTAGTGTTTTCAATACTTTTTCATATGCATCTGGCGTATGGGCATAGTCTATGACTACCGTAGCACCTGAACTAACTGGGTATGATTCCATGCGACCGGGGATTTTAGAAATCTGTTTAATACCATCCTGAATATTTGATTTATCCGTACCTAATGCATGGCAAACTGAAACTGCAGCTAGGATATTTTCACTATTGAACGTACCTAGTAGATTTGATTTTATATTATATGTTTTTTCTCCTGCGATTATTTTTCCATGAATACCTTTAATTGAAATATCGATCTCTTTAAAAAAGAGAGAAGAGTTATTTTTTTCTAAGTAAGAAATCACTGGTGCAGTAGAACGTTTTGCTATTTTTTTACCGTAATCATCTAAAATGTTCACTACTGCAGTTGAATTAAAAGGTAGCATGGTGAACAACTTTAATTTTGCATGAAAATATGCTTCGATAGTAGAGTGATAATCTAGATGCTCAGGAGTTAGATTAGTAAAGACGGCAATATTGAAATTTATATCTGCTACTCTGTATTGATCTAGCGCATGAGAAGAGACCTCCATTACCACATGCGTAAAACCTTTCTTTTTTATATTATATAAAATTCTTTGAAGGCTAATTGCATCTGGGGTTGTCAATGTTCTCTCATTTTCCATTCCATCTGCAATCAATCCTAGAGTCCCTATTTGTGCGGTTTTATGACCTGCATGATTGAGTACGGAGTTAATTAGTGATGCTGTAGTTGTTTTTCCATTTGTACCTGTTATACCAATCACCACAAGGCCATCTGATGGGTGACCATAAAATTCAGATGCAATAATTGATGCTGCCCTACGTGGATTGGCTACCTTTATCTGTGGTACAGGTAAAGTGCCCAGATCACGACCATTAGTGATAATTGCAGTAGCACCAGAGTCAATTGCTTGATCTATGAAATTATGCCCATCTTCATTAGCCCCCTTAACTGCTACAAAGATGTGTCCTTTCTGGACTTTAGTTGAGTCCATCGTAATGCCTGTGACGTTTCTGTCCATATTGATCTTTTGATTTTTTGGAACTATGTTGGAAATGACACCAAGTAGGCTTTTTTTCATCTTAACTCCAACACGCAGATCATTCCTTTATCTACAATTAATCCTGGCTTCGGATGTTGCCAGTATACTTTACCACTGCCACTGATTTTATACTTAAGATCAGAGTTGTTAAGAGTGGACATGGCTCTACGCATGCTAAACCCTCTAACCTCTGGTACAATTGTTTTTTTAATATTTCTACTTAATGTTGATAATTGCAGGGGAGGTAATTTATTTTCAAACTTATTATCTTCATTTTTTAGATCAGCAATTATTTTGTCTATCTCAATTACATCATTTGGTTTATTTTTGGTAGGAGGTAGGATACTATCGTCCATATTGATAATTCGTTCTATTATTCGTTTAAATGCAACTGCCGCTCCTTCATTGCCCCAATGGAATGGTTTTGAAGGTTCATCTAATATCACCAAAGCAAGTAGTTGAGGGTCTTCGTATGGTAGGAAACCAATGAAATTAGAAATGAATTTGTCATTCGAATAATTTCCATCTTTCCATTTTTGGGCAGTCCCTGTTTTTCCAGCAACTTGCCAGCCTGTTATTTTTGCATTTTGGCCTGTGCCTTTGGTTATGACATATCGTAACATGTCACGAATATTTTTCATAGAAGCAGCATCAGTAATTTTTCTAGTTACGATTGGTTTTTCATCATATACGATGTTTCCTTCCTGATCCATGATTTGGCGCACTATTCGTGGTTTCAATAGGTATCCTCCATTTGCTATCGAAGAATATGCTACTGCGAGTTGCATGGCGGTGACACCCACTTCATGACCCATTGCGATCATTCCCAATGAAACAGCACTCCATTCTGTATATTTTTTTAGTTTACCAGTAACCTCACCATTTAAACTAATTCCTGTTTTTGTACCAAAGCCAAAATCTCGACTCTTTGAAAACAAGGTCTTTGGCCCTACTTGTTCCATGATCTTAATTATACCTATATTGCTTGAATGTTGTATAATCTGGGAAAGTGTTAACATACCAAATTCCTCATGGTCACTAATCTCTTCAGAGTAGTATTTAAACGATCCATTTTCACAGTTAAATTCATCTTTCAAACCTATCTGACCATCATGTATCGCTGATAGAGCTGAGACTACTTTAAATGTGGATCCAGGCTCAAATTGGTCGGTAATTGATCGGATTCTATGTAGTT
>CAYZJY010000157.1:0-2526 GCA_964478995.1 uncultured bacterium | reverse complement strand
TGTTTCTTCTTGAAGGTGTCGCAATTCTAGCAGAAGTATTCACTTTCTTAATGCTTATCCTGTAGAAAGATTCATATTTATGGATCATCATAAAGGAAATTCAAATAAAGACCACCATGAATCAACGGTAGCGTCTCATCAGAATGACCATGGCAGCGCTCCAAATCCGCTGGTTCAACTAGACCCAGGCCTTTTCATATGGACTATTGTAACCTTTCTAATCCTCTGTTCTGTATTAGCCAAGTTTGCTTGGAAACCATTACTGAAGGCATTAGAAGATCGTGAAAACGATATACGTTCATCACTTGAAGACGCAGAGAAGGCAAGACATGAGTTGGAACGTTTGAATGATGAATCTGAAAAGATAATTGCAGAGGCTCGATCAGAGGCTCAAGAGATCAGGTCTGATGCAAAGACCTCCGCTGAAAAAATAAAGGCAGACATAAGATCTCAGGCCGAAAAAGATGTTAAAAAACTGAAGGATGATGCCAATGCTCAGATTCATGTTGAAAAGGATAAGGCTCTTTCTGAGATCAGAAAAGAGGTGGTAACACTTACAATGTCTGTTGCAGAGAAGGTGATTGGAAAGAATCTAACCAGCGATGATAACCAGGAATTGATTGAAAGATCAATTGAGGATCTAAGGGAGTATGAAGCCTAACTTAAGTCCAAAAGACCTAGCGACAGCACTATTCAATGTATCAGATCAAAACAACATACTTGAACAGGTCAAGAGTGCTATTGTGTTTTTGAATGATATTGTTGCAAATAATGGTCAGTTTCGCATGTTCATTCAATCAAAGAAGATCGAAGGTGGTCAAAAAACAGAGATATTGAATTCAATACTAGGTGAATCTGGCCATCCTCTAGTCAATGAAATGGTATCTTATCTTCATGGCAGTAAGGCCCCCAAGGATTTAAAAGACATATCAAACTTTTTTGATTTGATGTACCGAAAAGGAAACAATGTCTTGCAGGTCAAGGGGATCGTCGCCCAAGAAATAAGTGAATCACAGATCCAATCTCTCAAGGCATCTCTTGATGCATTGCTTGGCAAACAGACAGAATTATCCCTAGAAGTAGACCCCACCCTAATCGGTGGCATCAAACTTCGTATTGAGAATACTTTTTTGGATGCATCTATTCAAAACCAATTGCAGACACTTCGAACTGAACTACTGCAAATATAATACCCTAGGAAATTATGGAAATAAAAACTGATCAATTAACGCAATTACTAAGAGAACAGATCGAGAAATTTGATGGCTCGGTTGATATCTCAGAGGTAGGTGAGGTACTAGAGGTTGGAGATGGTGTTGCACGTGTCTCAGGCCTTGAAAATGTCATGAGTTCTGAACTGGTTGAACTTCCGAATGGTGTTTTCGGGATGGCATTGAACCTTGAAGAAGACAATGTGGGGCTTGTTCTCTTTGGAGAATCACGTCTTGTCAAAGAGGGAGACCTTGCTAAAAGAACTGGCCGTGTAGTTGAGGTACCTGTAGGAGAAGCAATGCTCGGCAGAGTTGTAAATCCCTTGGGTCAACCCATAGATGGAAAGGGCCCTATCAATACAGACCATTCGTTGCCAATAGAGAGAAAGGCCTTGGGTGTGATGGCACGATCGCCTGTCAATGAGCCATTGCAGACCGGTATCAAGGCCGTAGATAGCATGATACCCATAGGCAGAGGTCAAAGAGAATTGATAATTGGAGATAGACAAACAGGAAAGACAGCGGTTGCAATTGACGCCATTATTAATCAAAAGTATACCCATGGTACCGATGACCCAGTATATTGTATTTATGTTGCCATTGGGCAAAAGGCCTCAACCGTTGCTGCCTTGGTACAGGAGTTGGAAAGCAATGGTGCGATGGAATACACAACAGTCGTTGCTGCAAATGCCTCTGACCCCGCTCCCATGCAATACATAGCGCCATATGCAGGAGCTGCGATGGGTGAATTCTTTAGAGACAATGGAAAACACGGGCTGATAGTTTATGATGACCTTTCTAAGCAAGCTGTTGCCTATCGTCAAATGTCTTTGGTCTTGCGACGTCCTCCTGGTAGAGAAGCATTCCCAGGCGATGTCTTCTACCTTCACAGTCGTTTACTGGAGCGTGCATCAAAATTATCAGAAGACCTTGGTGGAGGATCGCTAACGGCTTTGCCTATCATTGAGACTCAAGAAGGTGATGTTTCAGCATATATTCCAACAAATGTGATCTCTATTACCGATGGCCAGATCTATCTAGAGACAAATCTTTTTAATTCAGGCATCAGGCCTGCCATTGACGTAGGTCTATCCGTATCCAGAGTAGGTGGTAATGCACAGATAAAGGCGATGAAGTCCGTTGCAGGAACTCTACGTCTAGATCTTGCACAATATAGAGAGTTAGAAGCCTTTGCAAAATTTGGCTCTGATCTTGATAAGGCAACGCTTGCGCAATTGACTAGAGGAGAGCGAATGGTAGAGATACTAAAACAAAATCAATACGTTCCAATGGATGTTGAAAAACAAATTGCCAT
>CAYZJY010000156.1:0-2561 GCA_964478995.1 uncultured bacterium | reverse complement strand
TGTATGATATCCTTTCTGTAATCATCCCTTACTTTTTCATATTCTATGATATTTAACAGCGATTCCAGTTCAAGTTTTTTCATTGTTGGTTCCTTGATGCTTATTCATTCCATATGCTTTATGAAGTTCAATGATAGGGTGAGACGGCTGAATATTTCCTTCACTTGCCTGGCTCAATTGATGGCTTGCAAGAGAACAATCCGAGCACGCGACATCAAACTCTTTTTGGTTTATGTCATTCATGCACCTCTCTGCAACCTCCATTGATGAATCAAAGAACTCTGATTTCATTCCCCATCCTCCATCCATGCCACTACAACGGTTAATCAGATTTACCTTGGTATCAGGAACAAGTCGAAGGATGTCCCTACCTTTGAAACCCATTTTCTGCGCTTTTAGATGACAACTTACATGGTAGTTCACAGTCCCAATGGACTCTTTAAAATCTTTCTTTAATTTGTCTTTCTTATTCAGATATACTAGATATTCTGAAATGTCAAAGGTGTTCTCTGATATCCTTTGGATCTTCTGATTGAGTCCAAGATAATCAGGGTATTCCTTTTTGAGTGTTAAACTGCATGTTGGTGGACCTGTTACTATGATCTTATAGCCATCATCGACCCATTTATATAGTTCATCGACATTCGGCATAGCCTGTTTCTCAAACCCATCAAAATCCCCTGGACTTAAGAACGGTGCACCACAACATTGCTGCTTTGGGTAAATGCATTTAATGTCATTATGTTCAAGAACCTCAACTGCAGCCTTGCCTAGGTTGACATCGTGTGAATTTGTGAAGCAGGTACCAAAAATGACAACCTTATCTATGGGGTCATCTATAAGGGACTTGTGATCTTTGAACCATTTTTCAAGGTTATTCCTTTCAAACTTAGGTAGGATCCTTTTACGGTGAATGCCCATGGTCTTTTCAAGAAACCACCTAGCAAGTCTAATTCCATTGATGAAATTAATGATCGGACCAAAGATCGAACCTATCTTACCATTAAAATCAGTCTTTGATAAAAACCTATCATTGATCTTGACACCTCTATCTTTGGTTCGTATGGCTTGTGCACGCGTCATCAATTTTGGAAAATCCAATTGAAAATCATGCTCCTTGTCTGGTGTGTATGGACAGACTGGATCACAAAGTTTACACTGGTAGCAAAGATCTATAACTTCCCACCTCTCGTCTTCGGTTAAATCAGTGACTTCACCACGAAATTCAACCTCGATGCTTGCCTCTGAGGCATGTTCTCCATCAGGAAGATCTAGGTATGCATCTCTCTCTTTTTCCTTTTTTACTCTGCCTTGCTGCTCTGCAATCTCACGTTTCCTATTCCCCGCATTATCGATAGAGTCAAACAAAGAAGGAAATGAAGGGCAAAGATTAAAACAAAGTCGACAACCAATGCATACATCATAAACTCGATCCAATTCTGAATACAAGGAGTTCCTATCCCAGTATAAGGAATCTCTTATGTCATAGACAGTATTATTGGTATTGGAATGATCCAGCATCTTATGGATGGGGTCCTTAGGTTTATATGTCAAATGTTCGTTTCTGGGTAAAAACTACCCAGAAACGAACCATTATTGGTTTTTAGAGGGTGTCTAAGGTCTCCTGAAATTTCCCTGCATGGGATTTCTCTGCCCGTGCCAATGTCTCGAACCATTCGGCAACTTCATCAAAGCCCTCTTCTCTGGCAGTTGCAGCAAACCCTGGATACATTTCTGTGTATTCGTAGGTCTCACCTGCTACCGCAGCTTTCAAGTTCTCAGATGTCTCACCAATCGGTAGACCCGTTCCGGGATCACCCGCACCACCTTTTTCCATGAACTCCAAGTGACCAAAGGCATGGCCTGTCTCCCCATCAGCGGTGTTCTTAAATACACCAGCGGCTTCAGGATAGCCTTCGATATCTGCTTGACGTGCAAAATAGAGATAACGTCTATTTGCTTGAGACTCACCAGCAAAGGCAGCCTTTAGGTTGTCATGGGTTTTACTTCCTTCTAAGGACATTATGTACTCCTTTATTAAGCGTGTTTATTGCATTTACCGACTAGAGTTATCTCTATATCGGATACTTCAAAATCATATTCGTCTTTTACAGTTCTTTTTAGACCATCATTGGATAATTGAATATCGATCATCTCGCCACATACGGTACATTTCATATGGTCATGAGGGTCTCTATTCCAATCATATCGTGCTAAAGCACCATCATATATCATTCTTATGATACCCTCATCCGTTAACTGCTTCAAATTTCTATAAACTGTTCCAAGGCTTATGTTTGGCATGGATCTTTTTACCTCTCCATAGATCCAATCAGCTGTAGGATGTGAATTTGTTGAGAATACAATTTTCCTGATGATCTCTCTTTGATGACTATAACGCATGATTGAAATTAAAATTAAGTAGTAATAATTCCTATTATGAATTAAAAACTATATTCAAGATATATTAAATATTATTATATATTAGCCTATTGATTTAATTACTTAATCAGAGGAAAGAACAATGGCAAAATATGCTTGCGAACACTGTGGCATGGGTG
>CAYZJY010000155.1:0-2574 GCA_964478995.1 uncultured bacterium | reverse complement strand
CCCCTCTAATACCTTTATGCTTTCTGCGCTATATTTTTTGTTTTGTTGTTCTGCGCTCATACGAATCGTATATCCTTTATGATTTTTTTTGTTAATTCCTTGTTCAGCCTATCAACGATATCAAGTTTCTGCATCTGCAGTTCTTGCCTCCATGCGGGGGTTTTTGTCTTAACTGTGATCACACCAGATTCAATTAATTCAACTTCAGTGTTTTTTGCTATTTTTTCCCCGACGACCTCATCCCAACAACTCAGTGCCTTTTGTTGTTCTAAACCTTTTTCAATCTTACTTTCCCCAATAAAACCCTTTAGCGCTTTCCCTATGTGTTGCATTATCTGGTTAGGTGGTGTTTTTTTATTTTTGAACCAGAGGAGAATATTCCACTGTTTTCAATATTAACCATGTCTGTTGTTGTTACTATTGTTTGCACTGTCTCTCCTGATTTGCTTTTCAGTTCGTTCAAAAGGGAAACCAGTTTTTTACTTCGACCAAGGTCCAGTTTTGCAAAGAGGTCATCCAGTAGCAATGTGGGAAATTTGTTGGTTTTATCTTTTATGAACTGCATCTCAGCGATCTTTAAGAAAACCAAGCAAAGTTTGTGTTCTCCTTGGGAGCCAACCACTCTTATTTTTTCACCAGACCAAAGAATGTCAATGTTGTCCCTGTGTGGGCCGGTGGTTGTTCTCCCCCAAGAAAGGTCTTTTTGTTGGGTGCTTAATAACGTGTCTTTGTATTCTTTTAAACTCGTGTTTTGGTCTGGGTAAAAGATAGCGACCTCGGCGCTGTCGTTGTATGATTTTACAACTTGGCAAAGGGAGTCCTTGAAGTCATTCATTAAACTATTTCTTTGGGACCAAAGTTCGATTGCAACACCACACAATTGCTCATCCCAACAAAAAACATCGCTGATTTGTGTCAACCCGTCTCTGTTGCGAACCAATGAGGCGTTTCGCTGTTTTAAAAGTCGACCATAGGTTTGAATGGTGTCTAAATATTTTTTACTTACAACCGAAAATAATCGATCGAAAAAACGTCTTCTTTCAAGTGGTCCACCCTTAGTTATGTCTTGCTCTTCAGGAGAAAGAACCACAACAGGGTTTCTACCTATGAGGTCTTTTCTTCCTCTTATCGGCTTTCCGTTTATTTTTGTTTTTTGCGCTCCTGTTTTTTTACACTCTGTGTTTATTGTTTCTTTGAGTTTATTGAGTTGAAAATTTCCACTTATAAGAAATGAGTTGTCTCCGTTTTTTACCAAAGAGCCGGGTTTGTGGGTCTTAAAACTTTTCCCAAATGATAGAACGTGGATGGCTTCTAATAGCGAGGTTTTCCCTGACCCATTATCTCCCCAAATCACAGTAAGCCCGTCGCTAAAGTCAACTTCTTTGTAACTGTGGTTTCGAAACGATGTTATGGTGATTTTTAAAATACCCAACGATTATAAAAAAAAGCATTGTTAATCGTTAAGCCGAATTGGCATTAACAACATTATGCACTCAACCTGTTCTTCTGTTTCGGTTGAGCTAAACAAAGTAGCACTTACTGGAGAACTAAGGTCAACAACCACCTCGCCTCCATCAACGTGACTGACTATGTCTTTTAGGTAGTCTGCGTTGTAGCCTATGGTTATTGGGTCTCCATCATACTTAGCCACTATCTTTTCTTGTGCCTTTGAAGACTTTTCTGGGTCTTCTGTCGTTATTTTGCAATCATCTTTGCTTAAAGAAAGTGCAACCTGGTGCGTTGACTTGTTTGAAAAAATTGAAACCCTTCTAACCGCACCCAACAAAACCTCTTTTTCAACAACAAGCCTTTTGTTGTTTTCGTTTGGTATTACACTTTCGTAGTTAGGAAATTTTTCATCAACAATTCTTGTAACGACCACATCGTTGCCTACTTTTGCAGCCAGGTGGTCTTCTGCCAACATGAGACTAACCCCATCGTCACCCAAGTGTGATGACAAATAATTAAGGAACTTTTTAGGAACTATAACATCTCTATTAAACCCAGTAGATTTAAAATCAGACCTAGAGTATTTTACAAGCCTGTGTCCATCTGTTGAAACCGCAACAGTTCCAGAATCTGAAACCTGAATAAGAACCCCTGTCAGGGCTGGTTTTAACTCATCCCTACTAACAGCAAACGACGTTTTGTTTATCACGTCTTTAAGTGTGCTGCCTGGAATCGTCATTGTGGTTGGGTCTTTTTGTTCTGGTGTTTTTGGGAATTCTTCTGCCGGTTTTGCCATAAGGTCATACTCACCAACATCTGTTGTAATGACTGCCTTGTTTTTTTCATCCACCGCTATGGTAAGCCTCACGTCTGGAAGTTCGTTTGTTATATCCAATAGTGTTTTTAATGTCATGGCCGCTCTTCCTGCCTTCTCTAGACTAGATGGAATCTCTGTCTGAATTGAAATTTCAAGATCTGTTGTTTTAAAAATTGTTTTTTTGTCACTCGCGTCAATTAAAACACAGCCAAGAATTGGAAGCGTTGATCTTGTTGGGGTTGCTTTTGAAAGTTTTTGAAGTGCTTTCTGTAGTTCGGTTTTTGATGTGGAAAATTTCATTAAAAAAT
>CAYZJY010000154.1:0-2585 GCA_964478995.1 uncultured bacterium | reverse complement strand
AATGGATTACTATTACCAACTCCAATAATATGAATTGGTCTTTTATTGCCTAAATCTGAAATTTGGACATCCAAACCTTGGTTTGCCTGCCCATCCGTAACAATAATAGAACCAGCAAGCCCAACATTATTTCGTTGGTTAATGTGATCAATAACCAGACCTAAATTGGTTGAAACATCTGCAAAATTTTTATCTCCATTATACCAGTTTGTGTCAATTCTCGAACCAAAATCAAAAATCTTAAAAGGAATTGATTTTTTGTCTAATTTATTTACTAATTCATCAATACCTGATACTAAAGAACCCACCGATGGCTTAGAATGATAAGACATGCTCAATGAACGATCTATATAAATATTCCAGGTTAATTCATTGTCATTTGAACGGATTATCGTTATTCTAGGATCAAAATAGAGAAAGAGTAATATCAAAATAGAAATTGTTCTAAAGATTATTAAGATATTTAATTTTTTTGAATAATATGACTTACGAAAAAAAAGAACTAAAACAAAAAAGGAAACAAATAAGATTAACCAGAATAACGAATCAGTTTCTGCAAAAGTTAATTTCAAAATTAATTTAATTTTAAATTTGGAAGAGCACTAAACCCAATTGATTCATATCTACCAATTTTTTGTTTTATTTCACCGAGATAACTAATCATGGCTGCATTATCGGTACACAATGATAATTCTGGGAAAATGATATGTTTTTTTGGTAATACTTTATCTAGTTCCTCCCTTAAACAATCATTTGCTGCTACACCTCCTGCAATAATACACCTTTCAAAACCTGTTCTATTTAATGCTCTTTTTACCTTCTCCACAAGAGTATCAACAATTGCCATTTGATAACTTGCAGCAATATCTTTTAAGGTTAATGTTTTTGATTCCTTGAAGTCATCCATAAAATAAAGTAATGATGTCTTTAATCCACTAAAACTAAATTCTAAACTATCTTTTGATAATAAACTTCTTGGGAAAAAAATTTTGTTTGGATTACCTCCAACCGATGCTTTTTCAATTTCTGGTCCCCCTGGGTAACCAAGACCAAGAATACGTGCACCCTTATCAAAAGCTTCCCCAGCAGCATCATCCCTTGTTTCACCTAAAAGTATATATCTTCCCATATTTTCTATTGACCATAGTTGAGTGTGCCCACCTGAGACCAATAGGCATACGAATGGAAATTCTAATAATTCATCTGCTAAAAAGTTTGCAAAAATATGTCCTTCTAAATGATTAACTGGTATTACTGGTATCCCTAAACCAATTCCAAGGCCCTTTGCAAAACTTATGCCTGTTAAAAGTGTGCCGGCTAATCCAGGCCCCTGAGTAACTGAAATTGCATCTAAATCACATAAATCAATTTGGGATTCAAGCAAAGTGTTATCTACAACCGTATTTAAGAGAATCTCATGTTCCCTTGAAGCAATTTCAGGTACTACACCTCCAAATTTAGAATGGATAATTTGTTGACTTACGGTATTCGATAAAATTTTTCCATCTTTGCAAATTGAAGCTGCAGTCTCATCGCAAGAAGTTTCAATTCCCAATATTGTCATTGTATCTCACGCGCAACACCGATTTCAAGATTTTTTGGTGAGATGTCTCTCCAATCTAAAATATTATTCGGTATTATAACTTGTGGTTCATAAAACTGTTTTTGATGATTCCAATTATTAAAATCAATAATAACTTTAATATCCTCAGGTATAAGCGATGCTATCCTCCTTACTCCTCCCACAATAGTTAGTGATACTGTCTGAGGTGATGGAAAGACCCGAAATTTATCTGGTACATTAATAACCTTTACAGGTATATCTGCAATAATCCTCTCACTTATATCTTGTATATCTAGAGTAATTTCAATGAAGTTTGATGAATATTCAATCAGCCGCCCTAAAGATTGAATTTCTGTATAGCCTTTATAAAGCGATGTTAAACCATTAATTGTATCATAAATAGTCTCAACATGATTGATTAATGCTAATTCCTTTTTAGGTCCTGCAATCTCTATTTCTAAAGGTACAATGATTGGTTGGCCAACTAATATAAAACCTGGTGCAGGATTAATATGAAGATTTGAAACAACTGGGACTTTTTTTACTGAATACTCATCTAAACTAATATTAATTCGATTTGGATGGATGACTTCAACAAAAGACAAATTATAATTTAGTGGTAAAACTACTTTCTGAGGATACTTTTCAAAATATTCATTCAATATAAATTCATATTCCTGAGAGATTCCTTCTAAATCAAGAACCAGTTTAAATCCTGCATAATTTTTTAATAGAAATGACTTAAACAAGTCCCTTCCTGTTCCTCTTAAACGTACCGATGCCGTAGGTGGGACTTCTTTTTTATGGGCCTTTTGGACATTTAAATTTCTTGCTTCAATTGGAAGATCTAAAATGAGTGTATATTCATTTTCTGAAACAACAAAAATCCATAGTAATAGCGCTAATCCAAATGCACCCGTAAGAAGAGATAGTTTTTGTCCAAATAATGATTCAATGGGCTTATTCAATTTCAAGAGGAATGTTCAACGCCATTGTAATAATTCTATTATTCTCCTTGCTC
>CAYZJY010000153.1:0-2606 GCA_964478995.1 uncultured bacterium | reverse complement strand
CAGCAGTTAGTTTATTTGGATCTGGTCAAATAGATATCACATATAGCGATATAGATGGTGGATGGGATGGTGAAGGTAACATTGATGATGATCCACTATTTACAGATGCAACCAGTGGTGACTATACCATAACGGAAGAATCCCCGTGTAAGGATGCTGGAATAGCAGATACGGATGGTGACGGTGATGATGATATTACGGCCTATAGTGGTTCAGCACCGGACATGGGTGCATTTGAGATAGCGATACCTGCAGTCACAGGATTTACATACTATTCATTCGATACCTATGTGGCTTTGACCTGGAGCCCTACAACTGATGAAGGTTTCCAGTATTATCTGCTTGAACGATCCACTGATGAGGAATTTACAGAGGAGAATACTGTTGGTAATTTCTTAACGACAAACTATTACGAGGATGACGATCTAGAGTATGATACTGAATATTTTTATAGAGTATCCTTTTTTGCTAACGATTGGAGTGAATTGTCAGAGGTCCTATCGGTTACTTTAGAATGGATGTCTGTAGATGGGAATCAAATTCCAGTGGCCTATGCCCTTCATCAGAACTATCCAAATCCATTCAATCCTGTAACAAACTTGAGATATGATCTTCCTGAGGATGCAATGGTCAATATCACTATTTTTGACATGATGGGTAAAGTAGTCAGGACAATGCTAAATGAAGAACAATCTGCTGGATTTAAGGTCTTGCAGTGGAATGGTAGTAATAACAATGGGCAGCCAGTCAGTTCAGGATTATATATTTATACGATCACAACTGATAATTTCAGTAAAACTAGAAAGATGATCTTAATGAAGTGAAATAATATGACATGAACAAAAAACCCCACCATAGTGGGGTTTTTTGTTTAAAGTGTCATGGGTAGATTAAGATAATTAAAAGAACAGAAATTATGTCATTAAAATTTTTAGCAAAGCTCTCACATTTCATAACCATGATGTTTGGAATTGCATTAGGCATGACCATATGCATGTTATATCAATATACTACTGCGATCTTCATCTTTGATCTATCACCATTCATTCTTTTGATCGTTTTATTTAGTGGTTCATTAAGGGCATATACTTTATTTTTATGGAAAAAAAATAATTATGCGGATAGGGTATTTAATGATTAAAAAAATAAGATGGTTTTTCACTTTTTCTATTTTCATCCTTTTGTCTAAAGGACCAATGAATTCTTTCGGTTGGCAGGCTCACCAAAATATCGATGAAAAAGCGGTGAACTTTTACCTATTCAGATAAGATGGTCCTAGAAAAACAATAGGTAGAAGCAAATAGCAAATAACGATAGAATAAAGAGATAAATGGATAATGTGAATAAGATTAATCTACTATTGAATTTACCCATGACGCGCACCGTTATGTTATTTAACCAGAATGTAAATTAACATAAGATAGATTTAAATATGAATTATGTTCTAAAGACATCTCTCATCCTCTTTTTCATTATAATTAGTTGCAATAGTACGGTCGATGACAATGTTTCAGTTAATGTTCCACCATTAAAAGTGTATGAGTGTGATAATGATAGCATTAACATATCGGATGAAGCAAAGGATGCCTTAATGACTGCTGGCATGACCCAATGCATGATGCCATTTGGAGTATTGTTAAGTGCAGATCAAAACATGCCCAAAGCATACTTGGAGATGTCTGGCAAGATACTAGCAGAATTGCTTGATCAAGATCTTGATGGCATCATTGATGATAGTTCTTTATTTACATTTATCTCAGACTGGCAATCTGCGTGGTTGGCGATGCCTACTGACCATGATGAATGGGAGGACCAGCAATTACCGATCCTGTCTAATAAACTTGGATATGATATTATTATTCCTAGTTGGTGGATGGGTACGGCCAATTCTGTACCGAGTACTCATTCGATCGCTGTCATGGTCGAGGAGATAACTCACTTTTTAACACAGTTTGGCTATGGCCCTAGATATCCAGAAAAATTTGGGGTTGAGAGTTGGTCTTCAATCATCGCTCAAGAGACATTAAATGCACGTTGCACTTGGTGGCAACATCCTGAGAACGATTGTCCAGATAGTCCTGCTCAGTATGCTGGTGATTGCTCTGATCCTAATTGTGATGTCGTTGAATTTTATCATCAAGTTCTTATACTGCGCGCTGGAATGGTGCCAGGTTGGTTTGGTATAAATTTTCCTACCTCATCTGATCTACTAGAAGAATTATTAAGCGATGAAATAAAAGAATTAATGGATGATGCTAATTATCATCAAATCAGAACTCCACTGACCTATGATTACCCCATTGTTCAATAAAATCTTGACTATTTTGATAACTAGTTGCAAAAAGATAGGTAAAATTAATTAACAAATCAAAAAGCACTCATTTCTGATATCTATTCCCAGTCGGCTGATCCATATCCTACGAATACTGCACCTCCATTTATTTTCTTCATATCATAATTGATCCCGGAAACCATACCATTAGTAAAAAATTTATCAAATCCCGTAGGACTCGCTGCGTTCCACACCCTATTACAATCAGCATCAAGTTTTGTTACTGCATAGCCCGAGCCCATAAAATAGCCTCCATCATCTGTCTTGTGTATCC
>CAYZJY010000152.1:0-2615 GCA_964478995.1 uncultured bacterium | reverse complement strand
AGGCGACGACGGATTCGACTGCCGCGGACAAGCTTGCCAAGGACACCGCTACCGCTGCCGCTACCGCCAAGACAAAGGCCGCGACAGTCGCGACAACTTTGTCGAACGCCACGAAGGACTTTACGACGAAGAAGACGGCTGCGGAGACGGCGAAGAAGAACCTGGATACATTGATCTCCACCAAGCAGAAGCCCGCCATGACGGCTGCTGCCAAAGCCGCGACGGATCTGACTGCGGCGATGACGAACAAGACCAACGCGGATAAGGCTTTGACCGGAATCAATGCGATGGTCACAACGGGCATGACCGCCCTCAAGACTGCTGAGACCACGATGACCGCTGCCAAGATCGTCTTGGAGGCGGCAACGACTGCGGATACTAAGGCAAAAGCTGCCTTGACTGCAGCGGACAAGCTTGCCGCGGACAAGAAGACCTTGGCGACTACCGCCAAGGGCGTGATGACCAAGGCGACCACCACTCAGACTGCCGCCAACACCAAGGCCACTGCTGCCGCCACTGCCCTCAAGACAGCCACAACGGCCAAGACAGCTGCGGACAAGGTGCTGGCGACGGCCAAGGCTGCCCTTACGAAGGCCACTACGAACTACAACAACGCCGAGGCAGCCGCCAAGACTGCCGAAGCAAAGTCCCGAACGATTGCGGGCGATCCAAATAAGCCGAAGGCGGAAAAGGACAAGGCTGCTGCGGATGCTGCGGCAAAAAGGAGATTGGCAACGACCGCCAAGGCGACAATGACCAAGGCGACCGCCACTCAGACAGCCGCCAACACCAAGGCCACCGCCGCCACCACCGCCCTCACGGCAGCAACGACGGCAAAGACAGCTGCGGACAAGGTGCTGGCGACGGCCAAGGCTGCCCTCACGAAGGCGACGACTGATTCGACGACTGCGGACAAAGTGTCCAAGGACGCCGCCACCGCTGCTGCAACCGCAAAGACCAAGGCGACGACTGCAGCAACGACTTTGACGAACGCCACGAAGGACTTTACGACAAAGAAGACAACTGCGGAGACGGCGAAGAAGAGTCTGGATACTTTGATCGCTACTAAGCAGAAACCCGCTATGGCTGCCGCAGCCAAAGCCGCGACGAATCTCACGACGGCAACCACGAACAAGACTAACGCGGACAAGGCTTTGACCGGAATCAATGCGATGGTGACGACGGGGATGACCGCCCTCAAGACTGCCGAGACCGCGAAGACTGCAGCCGATGGCGTCATGAAGACTGCGATGACTGCCGACGTAAAGGCAAAGGCGGACTTGGTCGCAGCGGACAAGCTTGCCGCGGACAAGAAGACCTTGGCGACGACCGCCAAGGGCGTGATGACCAAGGCGACTGCCGATCAGACAGCTGCCAACACGAAGGCTACCGCAGCCGCAACCGCTCTCACGACGGCAACCACGAACAAGACTAACGCGGATAAGGCTTTGACCGGAATCAATGCGATGGTAACGGCAGGCATGACCGCCCTGAAGACCGCCGAGACGACCATGACCGCCGCTAAAATCGTTATGGAAACGGCGGTAACTGCGGACACGAAGGCGAAGGCGGACTTGGTCGCAGCGGACAAGCTCGCTGCCGACAAGAAGACTTTGGCGACGACTGCCAAGACCGTGATGACCAAAGCGACTGCCGACCAGACAGCCGCCAACACCAAGGCCACCGCAGCTGCCACCGCCCTCACGGCAGCCACGACGGCCAAGACTGCTGCGGACAAAGTGCTGGCTACGGCTAAAACCACCCTGACGAAGGCGACGACGGATTCGACGGCAGCGGATAAGCTGGCCAAGGATACCGCCACCGCCGCAGCTACCGCCAAGACCAACGCCGCGACTGCTGCGACTACCTTGTCGAACGCCACGAAAGACTTTACGACAAAGAAGACGGCTGCGGAGACATCGAAGAAGAACTTGGACACCTTGATCTCCACCAAGCAGAAGCCCGCCATGACCGCTGCTACCACGGCTGCTACGGTCCTGACCACAGCCACGACGACCAAGGCGAACGCAGACAAGGCCTTGACCGGAATCAATGCGATGGTGACTACGGGAATGACTACCCTCAAGACCGCCGAGACCACAATGACTGCAGCCGACGGCGTCATGAAGACTGCAATGACTGCGGATACGAAGGCAAAGGCGGACTTGGTTGCCGCGGACAAGCTCGCCGCGGACAAGAAGACCTTGGCCACTACTGCCAAGACAGCCATGGATGCAGCAACCAAAACCCATGCCACCGCCATGACCACTTCTGCTGCCGCTACCACTGCCTTAACGACCGCGACGACCAACAAGGGAACCGCCGACAAGGCGCTGACCGCGATCAATACCATGGTTACCGCCGGCATGACTGCTCTCAAGACGGCCGAGACTGCTCTTGTTGCCGCAGAAACAAAGCTCAAGACGGCTATGACAAAGGATGCGGCGGCCAAAAAGGCATTGTTGGACGCCGAGACGCTCGCAAAGGATCACAGGGCTCTTGCGGATACCTCCAAGAAGACCTTGGACAATTTGGTGATGGTCACCCAGAAGCAGGCCATGGACAAGGTAACTGCTGCCGCCACGGTCCTGACGAAGGCCATGGCCGACAAGGTG
>CAYZJY010000151.1:0-2710 GCA_964478995.1 uncultured bacterium | reverse complement strand
TCTTATCAAAGGGAATCTCAAAATATAATATGCGCTCATCATCTTCAGTGCATTTTTCATTCGAAGAAACGATCAATATGACACCAACACCCATTTATTCAATTTATCATTCTGATGGTGAACTATGGGCGGGAGGAGATGGTGTGGTCCTATATTATAATGAAAGGGATGATTATTGGCGTACTTTGGGACAAGATAGGGGAGTTCCACCTGGAAAAATATATGACATTCATGGTAATCAGACCCATGTGTGGATAGGGTCATCAAAAGGTTTGGGACGAATTGAAAACTCTACTTTAAGTCATGATCCAATTGGGATAGAACATATATTTGATAATATCTCTATTTTTGACATAGATAGCATTGACAATAGTCTATGGTTTGGTACTAGGACAGGCATATATATCTATTCAAATATTCATTCTCAATTGACCCAAATGTCAGATGTGGGAAGAAAAAATTTTCCTGAACAACTTAGGAATGTTGTTTCAATGGAAGAATATGAAGATGTAATATATGTTGTCAGTGATATTGGGATCGTTAAGTTTGATAATGAAGAAAAAATATGGGACCTTATGTTCACCTCAGGCATATACCGTAATGAACCTGTATATTCAATGGCATTAAATAATAAGTTCATATTTTTAGGCTTGGATAACGGTTTGATCAAGATAAATAAACGTACTGGACTAGTAAGAGATTATGTTTTCCCATTCATAGGAAGGGTCAATGCCCTTGTCGTTGATGGAAAGGAGATTTGGTTGGGAACTTCGAATGGTCTGATTAAATTTTTGTGGAAGAGAGATTTATGAACCGTATAACAATTTTTTTATTTGCATTTATTTTTGGGTCATCCATTCTATTGCCACAAAGGTCTGGACGGTCAAAAAAGCCAAGGATGAATGTTGAAAAATTTGTATTGGCTCCATTCCCTGTAGCAATTGATGCCGATTCTGTAAGAGTGGTCGCATTCATGGAAATACCATATTACTCTTTGCAGTTCATTAAAAAAGGTGACTCATTTTTTGCATATTATCAAGCATCTTTAGGCATAAGACATACTAAAAAAAGGCAGGATATTGCTCAAATGGTTTGGTCTGATTCAATTAAGGTTGACCTTTATACTGATACTAGATCAATAGTAAAGAACCGAAAGCATTTTACTGAATTTACTGTATATGCAGACGACCAATATGAGATCTTAGGTGAATTACAAGATCTTGATACGAGAAAAAAAGGAATTTTGAAAAAGAATATTGATCTAAGGCCACTATCAAAGCGACCTGCTTTAATGAAACCTATTTTCATGTTGGATCTTCCAGGAAACTGGGGATTCGATGAAGGTAAAATTCCGACTCGTGGTTTTAGGGTAAAGGAGATTGGCATTGGCGTTGATCTAAAGATATCTGGTTTTGTTGAAGATGATGATTATGAGGTAAACATATTTCTTACCAATGGTACGGCCGATGATTCATTGATTCAGAAATTTAGTGGTAGTGGAAGTTCTGGTTATTTCACTGAAAATATTTTTATTCCATCAGCAAAATTCAATTCATTGAAAAATGACTTTAGAATTTCTCTTAAACAAGGAAAGAAAACTGAAGAGAAAGAAATTAGTTTTTCTAAATATAAACCTGGTATTTCCAGTTATGTAGATGATATTGAAATTGCCCTTAAGCAAATGAGGTACATCCTTTCAAATGAAGAACGTAAGGATATAAAAAATAGATTAAAGGATGACAAAGAACAATTATTTTACATTCTTTGGAAAGAAAGAGATCCAACTCCAGACACTGAATACAATGAATTAATGGAAGAGTATTTCCAGCGAGTAGAGTATGTAAATGAACATTTTTCCGGATGGCAGCCAGGTTGGGAGACCGATCGGGGTATGATTTACATCTTATTTGGACCTCCTGATGAAATACAACGTTCAAACCCTACATCAATGAATAATGCTGTATACCAAATATGGAGTTATTTCAACATAAGTAAGCAATTTGTTTTTCGAGATCAGAATGGTTTTGGTGATTATAGATTAGACACGCCATTCATGGGCGCAGGTCTATGATACCCAAATATTATTCTTATAGTGCAATGCAATCATTTCAAAAATGTCCTGCACAATTTCAATTTCGTTACATAGATAGAATTTTTAAAAAAGATGAGGGGATTGAGGCGTTCATGGGTAAAAGAGTACATGAGGCAATAGAGTATCTTTACAACCAAAAGAAAATAGGAATCAACTTATCTTATGATAGTCTCATAAAATACCATTATTCTCTTTGGGAAGAGAAATGGCATGATAGAATAGCAATTGTCAATAAGCAAATATTGCCGATAGACAGAGATAAAAATATTGAAATGTGGAAGAAATATGCAGCATTTTATTTTAGACTTGGTGAAAAATGTCTTACAAAATTCTATACTATAAATGAGCCTTTTAATGATAATGTATATGCAAATGAATACTCCGTGGATTTTACATTAGATGATGATGAAAATTACAGGGTAAAGGGCGTTATTGACCGATTGGATGTAGATGACCAAGGGAATTGGTTGATACATGATTATAAAACAGGAAAGCGTGCCTTTGATCAAAAACAGGCTGATGGTGATATGCAACTAGGACTCTATCAAATTGGTTTGGAAAATGAAAATAATAATATTGGTTCAGTTACACTTGTATGGCATTTTCTACAACAAAGTA
>CAYZJY010000150.1:0-2737 GCA_964478995.1 uncultured bacterium | reverse complement strand
TTTTATTGCAAATATATCTGTCTTATTTTGGTTTACCTTTGCTTGGTCTTCCTCTATCAGCTTTTCTATGTGGTGTGATTGCTATTGCGTCGCAACATGGTGCATTTTTGTGTGAGATTTTCAGAGCAGGTATCGAAGCTGTTTCAAAACAACAATGGGAGGGGGCATTAGCGCTTGGGATGACAAAAAATAAGGCTAAATATAATGTAATACTACCACAGGCTTTTTTAAATGTTGTGCCACCTATAGGTAATCAGTTAGTAATATTAATTAAAGATACGTCGCTGGTTTCCGCAATTGGAATAATTGAACTTACGCTTAGTGGTAAAATGGTAATTGAAAGAAGTGGTGCATCGTTTGAGGTATTTCTATTTATTGCAGTAATCTACCTACTTCTAACGACTGTGTTCGGTTTAATTCTAAGATTTATAGAAATTTACCTAAGAAAAAGACAGTAGAATATGTTTGATATATTTTTTTCAAATTTACCTTACTTAATGAAAGGAGCCGTTCAGACTGTTTGGCTTGGATTAGCAGGTGTAGGTTTTGGTACCGCCATTGGTTTAATTCTTGGTATTTTAAATGCGGCTATTGGAGGTGTTACAGCAGGATTCATAAATATATACGTATTCATAATAAGGGGCATACCTGTTTTAGTTTGGATGTTTTTAGCATACTATATGCTACCACAACTTGGATTAGTTATAGGTGATAAATTTGCTGTTGTTGGTTCTCTGATGATATATACTGGAGCTTTTGTTACTGAGATAGCCAGGGGGGCTGTTCTGTCTATACCAAAACATCAGATAGACGCAGCAAAAGGATTAGGCATGAATAAATTCAAAACATTATGGCTAGTAATAATACCTCAAGCCATGAAAATGTCTATTCCTCCTTTACTTAATAATTCTGTTATGATGGTAAAAGCAACAGCATATGTTTCTGTTGTCGGTGTGTGGGAGCTAACATATGCTGCCAGGGAAGTTGTAGAACGAACTTTAGCAGCATTTCAAGTTTTTTTCGGAGTAATGTGTCTCTATTTTTTAATATGTTATCCTTTATCAATAGCTGCCAGACATTTAGAGAAACGGTTTTCATATGATCACTGATAATGAAATCCCAATGATCCAGGCTCATGAAATCCATAAGAGTTTTGGAGATTTAAAAGTTCTAAACGGTATATCATTCAACGTTGGTAGTGGTGAAGTCGTTGCTATTATTGGTCCTAGTGGGTCTGGTAAGTCTACTTTATTGAGATGTATTAATTTTCTTGAAGAGCATGATCATGGAGAAATATTGATTGATGGAGAACCTATAGGATACGATCTGAATGAAAATAATATCCGAGTTCGTCAATCAGAAAACGAGATTGCAAAATTAAGATCTATTGTGGGAATGGTTTTTCAGAGTTTTAATTTGTTCCCACATCGTAGTGTTAGAGATAACATTACCATGGCGCCAATAAGTGTAAAAAAGATTAATAGAATCGATGCTAATAATACCGCAGAAATTTTACTTGAAAAGGTAGGCCTACTTGACAAAATTGATGAATATCCTTCCCGCTTATCTGGAGGTCAGCAGCAACGAGTTGCTATTGCCCGTGCTCTTGCAATGGAACCAAAAGTTATGCTTTTTGATGAAGTTACTTCTGCTCTAGATCCAGAATTAGTGGGTGAAGTTCTAAATGTAATTAAACAACTAGCTGAAGAAGGAATGACAATGGTTATTGTTACACATGAAATGCAATTTGCTAATGATGTAAGCAATAAACTTATATTTATGGATTCTGGTAAAATTGTTGAAGTAGGTGCTCCTCAGTCATTATTGCAAAATCCTAATAGTAAGAGGCTAAAAGAATTTTTGCATAGATTCCGTTCTTCTTTCATTTAAAAAGTTTATTTCATACTAAAAATATTCGAATTGTGCCACTTTTACTACATATAGTTTTTAATATGTGCCAAAAACTGTAATTAAACTTTTTTAATTTTCCCGGTCAGAGACCATAGCATTAAACTGTCGTTTCCTCCATTCTATTTGTACACATTATTTCTAGAATTTTTCACACCAAATATGGATTAAGTTACTGTATTATCAAGTGTAGGTGGAATTTTATTAAAGGGACACGAGGTTATATCACTCGTCGAAACACCACTATTAACTTAATATTTTAGTGACTTAAGTTGATCCTCTCAGAGTCATTGCAAAAAGCTGTATCTGCTTCCCATTTTTCTATGGGATATGTCAGACAATAAATTTTTTCCCTGAAGGTTTTGTTTTAGGTGGGTATTACTACATTCCAGACGTGCCAAGGGTAATAGTCCCCCATATCCCAGCAATTATGGAAAAAATTGTGAGGCCTAATTCTAATGAGCGAATTAGTGAAGAATTCATTATTCTATCCACAAAATTTTCTTCATGTGGGGCGTTATGAGAATCTTTTTTGTGTGAAGACTTTTTACTATTTTTTATTGCACGTCTTTGTTTGACATGCCGGTCATGTGGATTGATGCTTGCGGTGAATCCAATTCCAGCTATTGCCAAAGTGAAAACTATTGTATCCGTAATGCTTGGAGGAATAGCCCAGAAGCGTTCAGCATAGAGCGGATAAAGTATTATTGAAGACACCAGTGCCCCCAATATGGGAACCAACAATCTTGCTGGTGGTGCAATCAAATGCTGAATCAATCCAGATAACACGGGAAGTAAAATCAGAATTGTTACCCAATGTGCAAAGAGT
>CAYZJY010000149.1:0-2755 GCA_964478995.1 uncultured bacterium | reverse complement strand
ACAATCTGAAGAAGTTGGACAATCTGAAGAAGTTGGACAATCTGAAGAAGTTGGACAATCTGAAGAAGTTGGAGAGGCTAAAGATTTAAATATAGAAGAAATTATTGAAAATGAGGAAGTAGATATAGATGAAGTTGTTGAAAGGAAAAAACCTAAAAGAAAATATCAACTTCCATCATCCGAGTTATTAGAAAATCCTGTTAATATATCTGATAACCTTAGTAGAGATGAATTGGTTGAGCGTGCAAATTATTTGACTCAATCCATGGCTACCTTTGGGGTAGAAGGTAAGGTAGTTAATGTCCATCCAGGACCGATTATTACATTATTTGAAGTTGAACCTGCAGAAGGTGTCAGAGTAAATAAATTTGTTCAATTAGCAGATGACCTTGCTCGAGTAATGGAGGCAAGTAGCGTCAGGGTGATCGCTCCTATTCCAGGGAAATCTTCCGTAGGAATCGAAATCCCAAATCGTAATCCTGCAACTGTCTATTTTAAATCTGTTGTAAATAGCCCCGAGTTTGCAGAAGCCGAATCTCTTCTTACCTTGGCTATAGGTAAAACCACATCAGGTGAGATTAGTACCTTAAACTTAGCCAAAATGCCACACTTACTTATTGCAGGTACAACAGGTTCAGGTAAGTCAGTATGCATAAATACAATAATTTGTTCCATATTATATAGTGCGACACCTGATGAAGTGAAATTTGTTATGATAGATCCCAAGAAAGTTGAAATGACACTATATAAACAATTAGAGGGCTACCATCTCTTAAAAATGGAAGACATCCCTGAACCAATAGTAACCTCTGTAGATAATGCAATATTAGCATTAAGAGCATTAGAAAAAGAAATGGATAGAAGGTATAATATCCTTGCAGATGCTATTGTCCGAAATATTGGTGAGTATAATGATAAAATGAGCAATAACAATGAGCAAATAATGCCTTATATCGTTCTTGTCGTCGATGAATTAGCAGATTTGATGATGCTTTCAGCTAAAGATGTAGAAGCTCCAATTGCCCGATTAGCGCAACTCTCAAGAGCTGTTGGAATACACTTGGTCATAGCAACTCAAAGGCCGTCCGTGGATGTTATTACAGGAGTAATCAAGGCTAATTTCCCATCTAGAATTGCGTTCCAAGTCGCAAGTAAAATAGATTCAAGAACAATCATCGACCAGCCAGGTGCAGATAAATTAATTGGTAGAGGCGATATGTTGCATCTAGGTACAGGTAGTTCAGATGTATTTAGAATGCATAATGCATTTCTATCTCTAGAGGAGATAGATGCAGTGATGAGCCATGTTTCTGAACAACCTAAGGCTGATGAACTGATTTTGCCTTCTGTCCGTGAGGCCCAGGTTTCTGAATTTGGTAGTGATGGTGGAGAGGGTGATACTGATGAATTATTTAATGAGGCTGTTTCATTGGTCGTTACTCATCAGCAAGGGTCAATATCTTTGCTTCAACGTAGGCTCAAGGTTGGATACTCCCGTGCGGCAAGGCTGATAGACCAGATGGAGCAAACAGGGGTTGTTGGTCCATTTACGGGTAGTAAGGCTAGAGAGGTATTGGTTGATGAAACCTATCTAGAAATGATAAGGGATTCATGATAGGTGAAAAATGTCATTTTCTTTTCATCTTTGATCTTATTCATATATGGAAAAAATAATCCTTATATAAAATTTCAATCATTTATGGATATTCAAGATGGTAGAATATTCAACATTAGTATATCTCAAGAGCAATTTGGTGAACAATATAATTCAACTGGCACTCTCTATTTTTTAAAAAACAAGAAATATGTTTTTGATACTCATAACCAAAGGATATCATATGATAATGACATAATTACCACTATAAATAAATCAACAAAGCAAATTATCTATGATAAGAATATAGAAAATGATATAACGGTTCTTGATATATTATCAGGAACCAATGATCAATTAGAAATAACAGATTCAATACTAGAAAAAGATGGTTTCCGTATCTCTTTTTATTTAAATAATTGGGATATGAGAGGTGATATTTGGACAATCCCTAATACTGGTGAGCCAAAAAAATAGTGTTAAAAATACCAGGCGATGAAAATATCATTTTAGATATCAATTCATCTGAAATAACTACCAAAAATAACATCCCTGAAATAGACATCACCAAATATGAGATAATCGATCTCCGTGAATAAATATTTTAAATTAATTATTTTAACTTTTATTAGTATTGCTTGCTTATATGTGGCTTTTCAAGGTGAAGACTTAAATGAATTAAAATTTCACCTGGGTCAAACAGATTTAGTTGGTGTGTGTATTGCAATTTTATTATTGGTTTTTAGTTGCATAATTAGAGCATTACGATGGCAATTTCTACTTAATCCATTTGATACAATTCAATTTAAAAAAGTTTTTGGTGCAACAATGGTTGGATATTTTGGCAATGGTATTTTAGCATTCAGGTTAGGCGAACTACTAAAAGCCTATTATGTTTCAAAAGGTAGGAACTTAAAAGTAATGCAGGCTTTTGGAACTGTGATAATTGAAAGAATAATGGATATTGCTGCAGTAATTATAATATTTATATTATTAATTCCCTGGTTTCCATTTGAGGATAATTACATTAGATATGGTGCCTTAGGTTTTACTGGATTCTCAATCCTTCTGATAATTGGGCTATACCTTAATGTTAAGTATCGATTAGATAGAAATTTAAAAAAAATAAAATGGTTTTCTTCAAACCTAGGTATCAGAGTA
>CAYZJY010000148.1:0-2825 GCA_964478995.1 uncultured bacterium | reverse complement strand
AATCATTACTCCGTTTTTAAATTGAAATTACAAATAATGTTAGTACAAAGAAAAATAGGAGAATCACAAATTATCTAGTTATAGTATTCATCTTAATAATAACTTGTTTGGTAAAAATCAAACTCTGCAATATTTTGAATTCACTATTGAATACGCGGTTTAGATTCCCCCCGCCTTCACCAATACTGAATGATAATAAGTACAATTAACTAATAGCAAGTCATTTTTAGGGAATAAAAAAATGAGTAGTAAATCAGTGCTTGCTGTTGACTTGGGTGGTGAGTCCGGGCGTGTAATGCGTTTGGATTTTGATGGAACAAAATTCATTTTTGAGGAAATCCATCGTTTTCCAAACATTCCTGTAGAAGCGTCTGGAACTTTATACTGGGATGTCCTTTCGATTTGGCACGAGATACAAACCGGTATTGCTAAATCACCTTGTGCAGATTCTCTAGGCATCGATTGTTGGGGGGTGGATTTTGCCCTACTCGACAAAAATGGAAAATTGCTGAGCAATCCGCTGAATTATCGTGACAAAAGCTCTTCCGGCATGATGGAATGGGTTTTTCAGCAGGTTCCAAAGAAAGAACTTTTTCAAAGAACTGGGACTCAATCCGTTTCTCGGAACGGCATCTACCGGCTCGCTTACCTGGTTAAAATACAAAGTCCGGTGCTGGAAGCCTGCACAACTTTCCTTACCATTGCAGACCTCTTTAATTACTGGCTGAGTGGTAACAAGTCTTGTGAATATACTCATGTAACAACCCAGCAGTTATACAACCCTAACCAAAATGATTGGGACTATGAAACCATGGATGTTCTTGGTATTCCTCAAAACTTATTTCCTGATGTTTTAAAACCCGGAACCCAGATTGGGAAATTCAATGAGATTCCAGTCATCCTTCCTGCTTGCCATGATACTGCAAGTGCTGTAGCTGCGGTACCATCAATTACTCCTGTTTACGCTTTCCTTTCAAGTGGAACATGGAGTCTGCTGGGATTAGAATTAGACAAATTGATTCTGAATGACGAAGCTTTTGAAGCAAACTTGACGAATGAAGGTGGCTATGGAGATACAAACCGTTTCCTAAAGATCATTGCTGGGCTTTGGCTGGTTCAACAGTCTGTCAAAACCTGGGCAAAAGAAGGGTACTCTTACCATAATGAGCAAACGGTAAGCATGGCCGAAAAGGCGTCCCCATTTCTGGCATTCATTGACCCTGATCTTCCAGAATTTCTTCCTGCTGGTGATATGCCTTCCAGAATCAGAGATTTTTGTAGAGATTCAGGTCAAAGAGTACCTCAAACCCATGAGGAAATCTTGCGTGTTATCTATGAAAGCCTTGCAATGAAATACCGATACTTCCTGAACCTCATTATGAAAATTTCCGGTAAGGAAGTGAACAAACTTCATGTTCTCGGAGGGGGTTCTCTAAACCGTTTGTTGAACCAGTTTTGTGCGAATGCCATGCAGATTCCTGTTATCGCTGGTCCTGCAGAAGCGACCTCAATTGGGAATGCCATGGTTCAACTCATTTCCATAGGAGAAATTCGAGACCATCAGGAAGCCAGAGAGATCATTATAGATTCTACAAGTCTGAATTATTTTGAGCCACAGCAGGAAAAAATATGGAATGAACAATTTGAACGATACGAAAAAGATATCATTAGAAAAAGTGTTGGGTAAATTCAAAAGCCAGCAAAAGGAATAACTAATGCTAATAATAACAGTATTTTCAAGTTTAAAGAAAATATAAGAAAATATTTTATTAAATTTTTGATTATATAAACCCTATTAAACACATTATTTATTTTAATTAAACTCTTTTCAGAAAAAAATTTATGGATAAATCAGAAAAAAAATTACGAGAACAAATGATAGAGACATGCATCCAGATGAATGAGATTGGAATCAATCAGGGATCTTCTGGAAATATAAGTGTTAGATGGAAAGAAGGAATGCTTATAACTCCAGCAGGGATAGCCTATGATATTCTTGAACCTGAAGATATTTGTTTCATGAATATGAAGGGTAAAGTTGATGGTAAGAACGAAGTATCAAGTGAATGGAGATTTCATTTAGCAATTCAAAAAAATCGCAAAGATATAAACGCTATAGTTCACACACATTCGAACCATGCTACTGCATTGGCGATCCAAGAAATGGATATTCCTGCGATTCATTATATGGTGGGAGTGGCAGGAGGGTCTAATATCCGTTGTGCGCCTTATGCCACTTTTGGAACTGAAGAGTTGTCACAAAACGCTTTAAAAGCACTCGAAAACCGTAAAGCTTGTCTTCTCGGACATCATGGGGTGATTGCAACCGGATCAAACATGGGAGGTGCTTTATGGCTGGCCGTTGAAGTAGAAACAATAGCTAAACAATACCTATTGATTCTTGCAACTGGAATGAAAGAAAAGATCTTATCTGAAGATGAAATGGGAAGAGTCATAAATAGAATGGCTGGTTATGGCATAAAACTCAAAGATCAAAATAAACAGCATGTCACTGCATGAGTAAGCCAGTTTGACTAAATCCATATTGAAAAAGAAAAGAGTGACTGTTTTCTGATAGTTTCAATAATTCTAACCTAGATGATTCATCAACTGTGATCAATTAAAATCACTCCTCCATCAGGACTTTAGGCCTGTATAATGAGTAATTTGAGACTTGCTAGAAATGATCATTTTGTTATTAAACAGGCATCTGATGCTAAAACTGATAGTGCTTTCAGAAGCAACAGAAGCATTTCAGGCCCTGAACTACCTTGATATTGAAATATTAGAGAATTGCACCAACAGTCCAAGGTACAAATTCATCC
>CAYZJY010000147.1:0-2833 GCA_964478995.1 uncultured bacterium | reverse complement strand
AGATTAGATCACAATTAATATTATTGAAACCTGCAGATCTAGCATTATCATAGGTCTCAAAAATTTGGTCTCTATCGTGGATTCTTGTTAAGAATTTCAATAGTTCAGGCTGGAAAGATTGAACTCCAATTGATATTCTATTGATTCCCATGGAATTAAAGGCTTCGAGCCGATCTTTTGGAGCCTCACCGGGATTTGCCTCTATTGTTAGTTCTTTAAGATTTGAAAGATCATATTTCTTATTTAGACAAGACAGGATTGAATCCATATGATGTTCTTGAATCAGGCTAGGAGTGCCTCCACCAATGAATATTGTGTCAAACATCCATTCAGAAACATCAATTTCACATTGTTCTATCTCTTTTATGATTGCTTCAATAAATTTTGGAATCGAGTCTTCCCGATCTGCTATGGAATAAAAATCACAGTACATGCATTTAATGGCACAAAATGGAATGTGGATATATATTCCTGCATACTTCATGAATAAATTTACTTTTTATTGTATTCTTATTTCTTGATAATCTTTTTATATGATTTCTAATTATGATACCTCAAATTTAGAATATGGGAATAAACATAAAGTTCGTTAATAATAAGGAAGAACTAGATAATTGTTTATCGATAAGAAGAAAGGTATTCATTGAAGAACAAAAGATATCGGAAGAGATAGAGATGGATGATGATCATACCAATGCAATTAGCATATGTGCAATAATGAATGAAATGCATATAGGTACAGCTAGATATCGTGAGACATCTTCTGGAATCAAATTGGAAAGATTTGCAGTGCTACATGATTATAGAGGTCAGGGCGTAGGTAAGGCCTTGGTTAAATTCATGGTTGATAAACTAGATGGAAAAAAAATGATCTATCTACACGCGCAAGAAACAGTCGTTGATTTTTATCTTCCACTTGGATTTGAAAAGGTTAATGCTAGATTTTATGAGGCAGGTATTCCACATTGGAAAATGATTAAAAAATGAATGATAAAAAAATAAATTTTAGAAGGATAATTGAGTTTGTCAAACCTGAGAAACTATTTATGTCCATCTCTTTGCTAAATGGCATTTTCTTTGTCATATTTAATAGTATATCAATATGGTTGACTGCCTCTTTAGTGAATAATGTATTGATAGACTTTGATCAGTTAGTGCTAGACCAAGAAAGATTATTAGCCTATGAGTCACCTAATCTTAATGAGAGGTTAAAGATAGCGGTAAATGAATTTATTCTTCGTGAAACTAATATTGAGACACTAAAGGTCCTTTGCGTAACAATTATATTGATATTTCTATTAAAAAATATCTTTCTTTATTTGAAAAATTTGTCAATGTCGTACGTGCAACTTAGAATTGTAACACACTTGAGAAATCGCATATATGCACATTTACAAACATTATCCCTATCATTTTTCCATCGTAGAAAATCTGGTGATTTGTCTTCGGTCATTATTCATGACGTAAGCATGCTTAATCAATCGATTGGCACCACATTTCAAAAAATCATTGTTGAGCCAATCAATATCCTCGCATTCACAATTCTATTGTTCATCATCAGTTGGAAATTGATGTTGGTTGCCATTGTTATTATTCCACTATCTCAATTTGTCATTCAAGCGATAGGCAAGAGCATTAGAAGAAAAGCAAGGAGAAATACAAAGCAGATTGGAGGGATACTGAGTATCATAACAGAGAATCTATCAACGACAAGAATAGTTAAGGCTTTTTCCATGGAGAGGAATGAGGTTGAACGTTTTGGTCAAGAGTCTTGGAAATACTTCAGACTATTGTTCCGTTCATCCAAATTACGTCTTTTATCTTCACCGATCATAGAAACAATTGGTGTCTCGATGGCTGTTGTATTGTTGTGGATTGGTGGTTCGGAGGTCATTGTTGGTTCTACTTTATCTTCTGAGGATTTTTTAAGGTTTATGTTCCTATTATTCTCAATGCTAGGTCCAGTCCGTTCATTAAGTAATGTTCATATAACTTTACAGAATGGTTATGCATCAGCAGAGAGGATCTTTGATATATTGGATGAAAAGACTGATGTGGTCGATTCAGGAAAAGAAAAGATTGTAACCCTTGAAAAGGAGTTGAAATTTGAGAATGTTGGGTTTGATTATGGCGAAGGTGCTTTTCAATTAAAAAATATCAATTTTAAAATCAATAAAGGAGAGACCATTGCCTTTGTTGGAGCAAGTGGTGCAGGAAAATCTACCATTGCTGATTTGATTCCGCGTTTTTATGATGTTAATCTTGGAACAATCATAATAGATGGGAAAGACATCAGGGAATATCAACTTGAGTCATTAAGGCGTATGATGGGCATTGTTACCCAAGAGACAATTCTTTTGAATACTTCGATTAGAAATAATATTACCTATGGTACCTCTTCTAGCGAAGAAAAAAAGTTAATGGAGGCTGCAATAGGTGCAAATGCTTCTGAATTCATCGATGAACTAGAACATAAATATGAGACCATCATAGGTGAAAGAGGAGTAAAATTGTCTGGAGGGCAGCAACAGCGTATCGCAATTGCTCGCGCGATATATAAAAATCCCTCTTTATTGCTATTAGATGAGGCTACATCTGCGCTTGATACAAAATCAGAAAGATTAGTTCAGGAGGCCTTAGATAATTTAATGCAAAATAGGACAGTGCTTGTGATAGCACATCGTTTATCAACCATAACGAATGCTGATAAGATCATTGTTATGGATATGGGGAAAATTGTAGAGATGGGTACCCATGATGAACTCTATAAGGCAAATGGGATATACCATAGGTTATATGATATCCAATTTGATAATTAGATAGAATTTATCTT
>CAYZJY010000146.1:0-2870 GCA_964478995.1 uncultured bacterium | reverse complement strand
CCACCCTCATAGTCGTTACCACTTATTTTACCATTATAAAGTGTTAATCCTATAACTTGGTTAGTAGTATCTTGTCCATTTTCAAATTTAAAATGTCTAGCTCTACCCCCAGCATCCATGATTGTACTATCGGCTGGATAATCGGGATCACCCATTACCACCAACTTCTTTGAAGAAGATCCCCAATTAATACCACGATTATTTGATCCAGTGTGAGTTCCTTTTAACATAACGATTGTATCGCCAGTAGCTGCCGCTTCAATAGCAGAAGACATATGATTTAATGGGACCTCTCTACTACCCAGATCTGAATTATCTGTACCAGAAGCTGTTCCACCACTGGCAGCCACATACCAGTATGGACCATTATATACAGGTGTAACTGTAATCTCGTTGGATGGTGCACCAGTTAATGAAGTCGACGTATCTTGAGCAGCCACATTAAATTTGTAAGTTACCCCATTAGTTAATTTTGGAACCGTAAAACTGGTGCTCGTTGAAGTTCCAACCTGCGAACCATCTTGATAAATTAAATACTCAATATTCGATGCATTGCTTGAACTTGTTAATGATGATTTTACAGATGACCAAGAAAGGGCTACACTATTTGTTTTTGATGTACCAGTTATCCCAGAAACAGGGAGAGGCGCTGTAGATGCAGATAAAGCATTTTCATATGCCCCCATATCAATTGTAGAGCCCGATGGATTGGGGCGTGAATTGCCTAAAATATCTATAGAAGGTGCAGCATTTGACTCATAACTGCTAGTCCCCTGACCAATAGCCGGACTCAATATACTTAAGGAATAATCTTCACCAGATCGGTTGTTATATACAGGACTTATATCATAAACATTATCATCTTGCCATGATTGGTCCGTACTTCCTTCAATGATAGAATAGTTGACATAAAGACGATTATCATCATCATCAGTATAAAATATTTTATATTTTTCTTCTTCCGTGTAGGCCTTACCCTGATCAGCGCCACTGCCCATCATGCGGTATGAACCAGTAATAATAGAATTAAAAACATACGCTTTCATATATCCATTACTTTGACCATAACCATAAAAGATATCAGCTCCCCGTGGCCAGCCGTTATTATGTCTAAGTTCTACATAATTACTATCAAAAGTGGAATTTGCTACGACTGTGATGACCCCATCGCTACTCCATCCGCCAGCGCTATAGATTGCTCCTCCATATGAACCTTGCCAGGAGTTAGCATCGGTTTGATCATTTCCTGCTATTGTTCCATTTTTTATAAATACACAGTTTTGGAATAATGTATTTCTGCCAGCGCGAACAGCACCTCCCCGGGCTTCTCTATTTGATATAACAGTATTGCCAACAAATTTTGTTTCGGAAAAAATAATCTTATTAGCGAGATCCGCTGAACTATTTGGCGTATTAATAAATACTGCACCACCTTCTGCTGAGCCGCCGTCAGTATCATTCATCAAATTATTTCTAAACTCACATCCTGTAAAAGAGGGTGTAGCCTGATCCGAAATTGCAACTGCACCACCTTGTTGATTGCCTTCCACTCGGTTACTATCAAAAACACAATTTACAAATTGTAATTTTGTATTACTTCCGGTAATGCTTATCGCTCCTCCACCAGGCCAGTTATCTTCTTCTTTACCATTGAAAAAGGTTATCCCAATAATTTTTGTCGTAGAGGGCTCCCCATTATCAAACCTAAAATGCCTATTTTTACCTTCTGCATTGAAAATAGTTTTACTGGCTCCTGACGTACCAATTAAAACAAAAGCTTTGGTATGATTTGGGTCAATACCGTTTGAAATATTGCCAAAATCATAATATCCTGTATACTTTGTGGGTTTATCATCGCTAATACTAGGACCCACATAAATTGTATCGCCACTAACCAAGTCACTATTTGTCTTCACCGCTTGCTCAATAGTTTTAAATGCAGTGGCTTTACTCTTTCCATCATTACTATCATTACCATCCATCTCAACATACCAGATTTTTGATGGATAACCATGCAAGGTATCTGATGGACTACTATCTCCAAGGTTGTTGGTAGTTATAACATAATAATAATATCGTTTAACGCTTGATGGCTCATCTTTATAAGAATTCGTTGTAACATTATTATTTAATACAGAAAAATTGCTCGTGGTCTCACTTCGATATACTTGATACTTGGTCGCTCCACTAACAGCTTTCCATGATAAGCCTACCGAACCGTAGTTACTACTAACTACAAATTCAGTGGGGACACCCGGTTTGCTGGTATTAATAACGATATCATTATTATCATTCAAATTACTATCCGCCGGTACAGAAAAATCGCTCATTGAATTGCCTGCGGCATCATTTAATGTGGCACCACTTGAAAGGGAAATACTATTAACGGCTAAATCAGCAGACCCATCACCATCTTGAACTGTGTAAGTCCCGGTTGCGGAAGTTGCATTACTAACCGATGTAATGCTCACTGTACGATCTGTCGAACCTGTTTCCAAAGTAACCGTAACACTTCCGCCACTTGAAAGCGTGACAGCTTCCGAAAAATTAACCGTGATATTAATCTCTCCACCAGTACCATAGGTTGTATTCGTAGAGGTACTTTTAACATTTGCAATTGTTGGTAACAAACCATCAACGACAATGGCTTTTGAACTGGCTAGGTTTGATCCTATTGAAAAGTCTTCCATTACCTGAGCACTTTGATCAGACAAAGTACCGGAAACGGAAATAGATTTCACATTTAAGTCAGAACTAACATCTCCAGCCTGAATCGTATAAGATGCTGTGGCGCTCGTAGCCCCCGAAATAGAGTTAATGGTTACTGAACGATCGGTAGAACCCGTTTCCAAAGTAACCGTAACACTGCC
>CAYZJY010000145.1:280-2987 GCA_964478995.1 uncultured bacterium | reverse complement strand
TTGCTTCTCCTGGTCTACACCATTTTTATTACAAAATGCAGGATAAATACTCACAAGATATAACTGGACAGATATTCAAACCTCTATTTTCTTGGTTGATGAGAACTGGAAATGATCAAGATTTTTATTTTAGAACTGGAAAGAATTCATACCAACAAGGAGAAAAAGTTACGATAAGCGGCAAGCCTGTTAGAAAAACTGAAATTGCAGATGAAGCATATATCCACATTATAAAACAAGGAGAAAAACTTAATTCAAAACCTATGACTTATAATTCAAATACTGGCTTTTATATGGGAACATTTTGGCCATCAATGGCTGGTAGATTAGACTATGAAATAGAAATGATTTATGATGATAGGTCATTGATTGTGAGTAAAGGTAATTTACAAGTGCAAGAAAGTCAAATAGAGACAAATAATGTATTTTTAAATAAAGAACCATTATTACGAATTTCTGAGAGCACTAATGGCTCTTTTCAACATTGGAGTGATAGGTTATCAATCATAAATAAAATAGATAGAAAATCAAATAAACAAAAATCATATACGAAAATAATTATGCATAACAACTGGTTGGTATTTTTCATAATAATGTTCTTTCTAACTTTTGAATGGCTCTACAGAAAAAAAATTGGGATGATTTGAAAAACTAATATTTAGTTTTAGTAAGAAAAAGGAATGACATTGAATAAAATTACCATTATAGGAACAGGTTATGTTGGATTAGTTAGTGGAGCGGGTATTTCTGATTTTGGACATTCAGTAATATGTGTGGATATATTACAAGAAAAAATAGATCAATTAAACAATGGTGAAATCCCTATTTATGAGCCTGGCCTTAATGAATTAATAAAAAAGAATATTGATTCTGGGAGACTTTCATTTAGTTTTGATGTTGAAAATGCAATAATGGACTCAGAGGTGGTCTTTATAGCAGTAGGGACACCTCAAAACTTGGATGGTTCTGCGGATATTTCTGCCGTGGAATCTGTCGCAAGAGTGATAGGTGAAAATTTAAATACATATAAAGTAATTTGTACAAAAAGCACAGTGCCAATTGGTACGGGTAAACGCGTAGTAGATATCATCAAAAAATATAATGAAAACAATCTTGATTTTGATTATGTGTCAAATCCTGAGTTTTTGAGAGAGGGATCTGCCGTTAAAGATTTTTTATGGCCTGACCGAATAGTAATTGGTGCAGATAATGAAAAATCTTTCAATATAATGGAACAGGTCTATGCTCCATTATATATCAATGAAAAACCAATTATACATACAACCATAGTGACTGCAGAAATGATCAAATATGCAGCAAATGCCTTTTTGGCATTAAAAATTAGTTATATAAATGAAGTCGCAAATCTTTGTGATTCTCTTGGTGCTGATGTGCATGAGGTGGCTAAGGCGATGGGGCAAGATGGTAGAATAAGTTCAAAGTTTTTACATCCTGGCCCTGGTTATGGAGGTTCATGCTTCCCCAAAGACACTGAGGCATTCGCATCTCTATCTAGAGAGCAGGGATTAACTATGAACACCATTGAAGCTGCAATTGAAACAAATCAATCTCAAAAAGATAGAATGGTAAATAAGATGAGAAATCTTTTTCATGGGAATTTTAAGGATAAACAGATAGGAATTCTTGGACTTTCTTTTAAACCAAATACCGATGATGTCAGAGAGTCAGCTTCAATAGAGATGATTAGTGCAATTATTGCTGATGGAGGTATTGTGAAAGCCTATGATCCAATAGCAAATGAAATGATGAAGTCAATTTTTAATAATATAGATTATGTTGATTCTTGGGAGGAAGCATGTAAAAATTCAGATGGTGTTGCAGTAATGACAGAATGGAATGAATTTCGCGGTATTAGTATTGAAAAATTAAAAGAATTATTAAATGAACCAATTCTTTTAGATACAAGGAACATATTCAATATTGAAAAGTTAATTGAGAATAACTTTACATTTGATAATGTAGGACGTTTAAAACATAATGCGCATTGAAAATACTTCTATTAAAGAGGTAAAGATTATTACTCCTCAATTGCATGGGGATAGAAGAGGTTGTTTTTTTGAATCTTATAAATCCAACTTTAATCAAAAAAATGGTTTGCCTTCTAATTTTGGACAAGAAAATGAGGTACAATCAAAAAAAGGAGTGCTTAGAGGCTTACACTACCAATTAAAAAAACCTCAAGGCAAACTAGTTCGTGTCATAGTTGGTACTATTCTGGATGTTGCAGTGGATATACGTGTTGGTTCTCCAACATTTGGAGAATATGAAATTGTAGAGTTATCTGGAGAAAATAATAAAATAATTTATATCCCGGAAGGATTTGCACATGGTTATCTGGTCACTTCAACTGAGTCAATTGTAGTTTATAAATGTACTAATTATTATGACCCTAGTGATGAATATGGAATAAGATGGGATGATAAAACCATTGACATTGACTGGAACTATTCTCAACCTATTATATCATCAAAGGATGAAGGTTTACCTGAATTAAAAAATCAAACTTTTTTACCAAAATATTAATATGAAATCAATACTAGTAACTGGAGGATGTGGATTTATTGGCTCGAATTTTATTAGAAATATTGTTGAAAAACATAAATCAATACAAATCATAAATTTGGATAAACTAACCTATGCTGGAAATATTAATAACCTTGATGGAATTAATAAGTCCCACTATCAT
>CAYZJY010000145.1:0-270 GCA_964478995.1 uncultured bacterium | reverse complement strand
GCGATTCAGATCTTTTAAAATCATTATTCAGGAAATACAATTTTGATTCTGTTGTCCATTTTGCTGCAGAAAGTCATGTAGATCGATCCATTGATGACCCTTCAGAATTTATTCAAACCAATGTAGTAGGCACCTTGAACCTATTAGAGCATTCAAGAAAGTTTTATTCAAAATCAAAAAATAAGGATTTTAAGTTCCTACATGTGTCAACAGATGAAGTTTATGGGGCGCTTGGAAATGAAGGGAAATTCCTTGAGACGACACCATATG
>CAYZJY010000144.1:0-2988 GCA_964478995.1 uncultured bacterium | reverse complement strand
TCAGTCAGACCCGAAAGATGATCCTACTGAAATAACAGACCTAAATATCATTGATTCAAAAGGCCTCACATTCGTGGGGCCTTTTTTTTGCAAGAATTTTGTAAAAGTTGCCTGATATTTGTTACATTACTGTATGCCTTTATCTTGTTAATATATGTATAGGAGTGCATTATGACCAGAATAGTTAGCCTGATCTTATTAAATCTATCTTTTTTATCCGCAACCACAATCAATGTCCCAGACGACTATTCGACCATCCAGGGTGGTATTGATGCTTCCAGTGATGGAGATACGGTCCTTGTTGCTCAAGGTACCTATGTAGAGAATCTTGTCCTTGAAAAAGAGATCGTCCTAGCAAGTCACGCCATCAATGATGATCTCACGGAGTGGATGGACAATGAGAACATCCAGAACACAAAGATCATAGGTAATGAACCAAACGACCCAAAGAAGGGAAGTTGTCTGCAGATCAGTTATGGTTACATCGAACCGACGATCCTAGGGTTCACTTTTCAGGATGGATTGGGAACTTCCATGGGGATCAATGACTGTGGTGTCTACCGAACTGAGATGTCTGGTGGTGCGATCCTCGCTTACCAGGCCTACCCTGATATCATGTACAATCGTTTCATGAACAATGGTACCTCCCAAGTTGGAGGTGGTAATGCTGCGGGTGCTGCCATTGCAAACGGAGGAGCGATCAGTCACTATGATACGGATGACGTGGAATTTGATGAAGATAGGGCTAATTCAGGGCATGTGGATTTTGCTGACATGGATGCTGTGGAGGCCTATGTTCTAGAGCGCGCTTTATTGGAAGAGACAGGTTCTACCCGAGACCGACCAACTTCCATGGTCGTTCAAAACAATTATTTTGAGAATAATAGTAGTGGGAATGGTGAGAATATCTATTCCCATGGTTATGGTGGTGATATCGATGTGAGCGGTAGTGTTTTTGAGAATATTGATTGTGAGACCAACACTGTCAATGAATTCGTTCTGCAGTCAATAGAGGATGCAGCAAGTTTTGTTCAGGATGACATCTCTGGTGTTTGCATTGAGGGAAACACATTCTATGTATCTACGGATGATGGTGATGATAACAATCTAGGAACTGATGAGACAGAGCCATTGCGTACCATCAGACATGCTCTGACCCTCATGAGGGATGGAGGTGACGCGGGTGAGGTCACGACCATTTACCTTGCTCCAGGTGTTTATTCAAGTGATAGAAATGGCGAGGTTTTTCCGATCGTTGTACCTGACAATGTTCACATTGTAGGCGATGAGGCAGAGAGTACCATATTGCACGCGGGTGCAGACGCGGACAATGAGGCTGCGACCATGATCATCAAAGAGGTTGATAATGTAAAAGTCGCTAATTTGACCCTGACCGGTGGTTACTCAGAGGGTCATGGTTGTACAGGTGGCGGGGGGCTTCTTTTGTGCGCCAACGACATGTTTAATCTGAATTCAGAAAGTGGTCAAAATGTTCGTCCGTCTTATCCAATCATAGAGAACGTGATAATCGAAGGAAATCACTCACATAATGGTGGAGGTTTGGCCATTTTTAGAGTGAATGGTCCTGTATTGAATAATGTCACGATAAGAAACAATAATGCAACTGCATTTGGTGGAGGGGTCTTTTCATTTTGCTCGACGATAGAAATGACTGATGTGACCATTAGTGAAAATCAAAATCAAGGAAATGGTCAAGGCGGAGGGATTATGTTGGCAGCCTCTTCAGGTACTTTGGATAACATGAACATATCGAATAATACCGCGAACGGAAGTCATGGCGGTGGTATATGGACCAATGATGCTGGAGGAGAGAATAGTTGGGCCGATGGCTGGACCATGACAAACTCGGTCATTAGTGGCAATAGCGCTGATTGGTTCGCAGGTGGTATCATGTTCGCTTGGTCACACCCAACCGTTATCAATTGTACAATTAGTGACAATACAGCAAACTGGGGTGGTGGCGGAGCTTTCGCATTAAATGGTGGATTTACCTTAAAAGAAACCACTGTAAGTGATAATGCCTCAGGAGGAGGTGGAGGAGGTATCTATGCATGGGGTCCACTTGATGGTATTTCTCCTCCAGTCATTGAAGATTGCATGGTGATTGGAAATGAAACAGGCAGTAATGGTGGTGGGATCGGTCTCGATGAAGCGGGTGAGGTCTCTATCACGCGTACATATGTTGTTGAGAATAATGCTGCACAATATTTTAGTGGAATTAGTGTATATGGGTCAGATGTGTCCTTTAATAAACTTACCATAAGCGGAGGTACATCAGGAGGCGGTGGAGTCATGGGGATATCTGAAGGTGCTCATGTCGAACTAACCAATTCAATTGTCTGGAATAATTCTGGGGAAAATAATTTCGGTTCAACTGATGGCACTGGTTCTCTAAATATTACTTATAGTGACATCGATGGTGGATTTGATGGTGAAGGTAACATGGATGCGGATCCTCTTTTTACAGATGCGAGTGGCGGAGACTATTCTATTACACAAGACTCTCCATGTAAGGATGCTGGTACAGCAGACACCGATGGCGATGGAGTAGATGATATCACGGATTATAGTGGTTTAGCACCTGACATGGGCGCCCATGAGACAACCATAGCAGCTCTTGTTGGTTTCACATTGTATTCAATGGAGACCTATGTAACGTTAACTTGGACTCCAACGACAGATGAGGCTTTTCAATATTATTTCCTTGAACGGTCTACAGACGAGGAGTTCATTGAAAATATTGAGGGTAATTATCTAACTAATAGTTATTATGAGGATAATTCTCTAGAATTTGATACAGAATATTTCTACAGAGTATCTTATTATGCAAATGGCCAGAGTGAGTACTCTGAGGTGCTATCGGTGACCCTGGAAGCAGTGAATGTGGATGATGGCGACCAGTTGCCCACGGTCTATGCACTTCACCAGAACTATCCAAACCCATTCAACCCGGTGACGAACCTGAGT
>CAYZJY010000143.1:0-2991 GCA_964478995.1 uncultured bacterium | reverse complement strand
GGATGAGTCAATAACATTCATACCATTTTCACGATTATTAATTATTTTCATTCCAATTAGCAATTGAAATAATAAGCGCGCAATATCAGTTACAGATATGAATCTCCATCTCTATCCTGTAAATGGGATTATCCCTATTATCGACAGGGACATTAACGATCTGATCTACAACTTTCATTCCTTCCAATACTTTTGCAAAGATGGTATATCTCTCATCAAGATTTGGAGAGTCTTTGACGCATATGAAAAATTGACTTCCAGCACTGTCCCTTTCCTGACCACGAGCCATCGATACAATGCCTCTTTCATGTCGAATGTCATTGAATTCAGCAGGAACTCTCCATGACAACGGATCTTTTCTATCACCAATGCCAAAAAAAGAGGAAGCCTCGCCTCCTTTTCCATGTGTCTTGCGATTTGTTGACCTACTATTTGGGTCCCCACCCTGAATGACAAAATCGGGTATGACTCGATGGAAGACGGTACCATCATAATATCCAGAATTAACATGACCTTTGAAATTTTCAACATGCATTGGTGCCTCATCATGAAAGAGGTCGATGATTATCTCACCAAACCTTGTTTTTATGCATGCGTACTGAATCGGTCTTCCATTCTTATCCCAGTACTTCCAGGATCCTATTCGTTCTCCATGTACATATTTGCCCTTTGAGTACTTGATACCATCTTCATACCACTCATTCGAGGTGCCATCTTTGATCCCATGCTTATAATTTTCATCAGACATGATGCTTCCACTCTCGTGGTATTCAACCCACTTTCCATGACGCTTTCCTGAATTATATCTACCATGCCTCCTTCTCTTTCCATTTTCCCACCACTCCGTGTGCGCACCGTGGAGTTGTCCTTTAGAATATTTGCTTTCCTGGATCTTTTTTTGAGAATTCTTTGAAAGTACAAAAGCGACCCCTGTGAATGGTTTACTTGATCCGTGGAGATACCAAACTCCCTCAGTCCTGATCAACCTGTCAAACTCTACCCTAGATTGGCAGAACAAAGTTGATAAGATAAAAATAAATGGAATAATGCGCTTGATCATGGAATGAAATTTAAGTTTTATGTTTCTAAAACACCCCTAGTAGCAATGAGGGCCTTTACAAATGTTTATTGTATCATTGCTGTGAATTTGATAAGACATCAGATAATTGAAGTATGTCGAACACATCGATCATTTGATCATAGGTAACATCAGCGATCAGCATTGCATTATAATCAAATTCGATCTCTTGCATCAAGTACGAGATTATGAAATAAAGGTCCAAAATAGTGACAGACCCATCAAAATTCACATCACCCATTGCAACCTGATCCTCATCAAGTACCTCTATCACCTCTCTCAATGTGATATTGACAGCCTCAATTGCCTCATCCCAATCTGCAAGACCACCTACATGTATGTGACCCGCTAGATGGCAGGAACGATCGATCTGGTTCAAGGAGTCCATTTGCGCCTTATACCAAACCCCATGGTATCCCAAATATTCTGAAAGGTAATTTCCTGTCCCAAAAGTATAATCGATCACTGGATATAGATTTAGTCCTGATAGATTCATTGCTGCTTCAATTGAATCCATGGGCAAGGAGGAATAACGAGGTGCGTTGTAGGGCCATGTCGAATCCGGAGGGCTTGGTGTGGGAAGAAGTGGTTCCTCAAAATCATCGATCCACTGTGATGCCTCCCAGTTTGTGGTCATCCACTCCAATTCCCATCGATAGTCTATGCCTCCTCTGCTAAAAGTAATGATCGCAATGGGATTTATGCTGTCAACTATGTTCCACCAATCCTCTGAAGTGTCCTGGTAATCAACCTCAAGATCTCCTTCTCCTTGTCCACAAACTTCACAATCAGGAGGGTCAAATGTGGGAAAATATGAGTGGACATCATACCCCCTCTCCTCCCAATTATCTCCTATCCATCCATCAGGGTTTAATTCTTCATTGGTACTGAATGGACGTACCATCTCATTTGTTGGAGGCCAATAACCACATATTAGGATGTTCCTAAAATGATCTCGATGATTTCGCACGCCACTTGATTCAGGGTCTCCTGGTCCATTTTCCTTGATCTCATGGGGTACCGATAAGTTCTTCCTTTTCCTACCTTGTTGCATGATCTCATCAAAATTATCAGGTTTACCTCTAGGAATGGCCATACTGCCAACAGGGAATGTCATCTTCTCATCTCGAGGGACAGACACCTCTATCAATATGTTCTTCGAGTTCAGCCCACCCGAGACCGCATGGCCATTGGTCTTAATGATCTTTTTTGAATAAGGCCCCACCCAACCATTTATCTCTAGGTCAATGAAAAAAAGTTCCATCCCATCACTGAAATTCTCTGGAACAAGTTCAAAGCGCACTGGACCATCATTATCCAGAAGAATCTTCAAGTAGTAAATATCATGTTCAAAATAAATCACAGGGTTGATATTATCTATGACATGATGTGGTACCATTTCCCCAGTACTCAGTTCGATCTCCGCAACCTTATGACCTTCTTCCATTTGAAAGAAGTTTGGTTTTCCATGGGGTAATTCCTGAGCGGACAAGACCCCATAACAAATGATGGTCTGAAAAAAATATCTCAATATCTGCATGGAACTTTTCCTAATTATTTTAGCAATATCATCTTCTTGGTGCTTTGAAAATTTCCGGATTCCATTCTGTAAAAGTATAGGCCTGTGGCGACAGGAAGACCTGCGTCACTCTTCGCATTCCAGATGACAGATCTCTTGCCAGCGGCTTGCCTATCATCCATCAATGTCTTAACGACCCTTCCATTTATGTCATGGATGGTGATCTTCACCCTTGAATCCTTAGGCAAACTGTAGGTCAACCTAGTGATGGGATTAAAGGGATTTGGATAGTTATTATCTAAAGCATATTCTGTTGGCATCATAATGCCATTGGAAGATGTGGAAGCAAGAGTGACATCAAAATAACCATCTCTGTGATGATTCCCACGATAGG
>CAYZJY010000142.1:0-3003 GCA_964478995.1 uncultured bacterium | reverse complement strand
ACCAAGCGATGTATCATTTTATTAGTGGATATACTGCAAAAGTTGCTGGTACAGAGAGAGGAATAACCGAGCCGACAGCGACATTCTCACCTTGCTTTGGAGGACCTTTTTTAACTCTTCATCCATTAAAATATGCAGAATTATTAAAAGAAAAGATGCAGGAATTTGAAGTATCAGTATATCTTGTCAATACAGGATGGGTTGGTTCTAGCGCTCAATCAGGGGCAAAGAGATTTAGTCTCCCTAAGACAAGAAAAATATTGGATGCAATCCTCAATGGAGACATTGAGGATGTTGAATTTGATCAAGACCTGTATTTTGGTTTCCAGATTCCCACTTTTCTAAGCAATATTGAATCTGATCTGCTTAATCCATTAAAGGCGTGGGGTGATTTAGAAGAATATCATAGGTCTGCAGGTGAACTCGTAAAGAAATTTCAGCAAAATTATGAGAAATATGACCTTGGAGATGATAAAATACGAAATGCAGGCCCTCATTCAATTGATTAATTTTATATTTTGAATGTAGTATAATTAATAATTAAGTTTGTTTTGTCGTGATTTGCACCGTATTGCCGCGACAATAAATAAAAGCGCTAAAAAGGAAAACTGTGAATTTTGTAGCCGGACCTTGCGCCGGCTTTTTTTATGCATAAAATAAAAGAAATACTAAAAGGTAGAATACTTGTACTTGATGGTGCAATGGGAACCATGGTCCAAGGATATGGTTTGAAGGAAACTGATTTTCGTGGATTGGAGTTCAAGGACCATTCCACTGATCTCATGGGAAACAATGACATCCTTTCCATAACAAGACCAGATATTGTCAAAGAGATACATAAGGCCTATTTGGAGGCAGGTGCTGACCTCATAGAGACCAATACCTTCAATGCAAATTCCATCTCTCAATCTGATTACCATTTGGAACATGTGGCATACGATCTCAATCTGCATTCTGCTAAGATAGCGAGAGAGGTTTGTGATAGTTTCACAAAATTAAATCCCAATAAACCAAGGTTTGTTTGTGGTGCAATTGGACCGACAAACCAAACGGCATCAATGAGCCCAGATGTTTCCAACCCAGGACATAGAAATGTGGATTTTGACGAGTTGATGTCGGCTTATAAGGAACAGGGAAGGGGTTTGATCGATGGTGGTGTAGATATCCTATTGATAGAAACGGTCTTTGATACTTTGAACTGCAAGGCCGCATTATTTGCTGTACAATCATTATTCAACGAGATAGGAAAGAAATTACCAGTCATGGTCTCGGGTACAATCACAGATGCTAGCGGGAGACTATTATCCGGTCAGACCGTGGAGGCTTTTTGGCATTCTATTTTTCATGTCGATCTACTCGCAGTTGGACTGAATTGTGCACTAGGAGCAGAACAGATAAGACCATATTTGGATGCTTTATCAAAGATTGCAGATACAAATATCTTGGTGTATCCCAATGCAGGTTTGCCTAACGAATTCGGAGGCTATGATGAATCACCAGATCAAATGGCAATGCAATTAGGTGAATTTTCTGATTCAAGTTTGGTCAACATCATTGGAGGATGCTGTGGAACTACACCTGAGCACATCATGGAGTTTGTAAATAATGTTAAAGGAAAAGTGCCACGTCATGTTCCAGATGTAGATCCATTTACAAAACTAAGTGGACTAGAGCCATTGGTCATACGGCCAGACTCCAATTTTATCAATGTTGGTGAAAGAACCAATGTCACAGGTTCTTTGCGATTCAAGAGACTTATTAAAGAAGATAAATTTGATGATGCTCTCTCTGTTGCGCGGCAGCAGGTAGAAAATGGTGCTCAAATAATTGATATTAACATGGATGAGGGTCTCATTAATAGTGAAAATGTAATGGTACGTTTTCTTAGACTTATTTCATCTGAACCAGATATTAGTAAGGTTCCCATAATGATAGACTCGAGTAAATGGAGTGTGATCGAAGCAGGTCTGAAAAATATTCAAGGGAAAGGCATAGTGAATTCCATTTCTCTTAAGGAGGGGGAGGATGAGTTCATTAGACAGGCTCAACTCATAAGACAATATGGTGCTGCTGTTATTGTAATGGCCTTTGATGAGAATGGCCAAGCAGACACATTCCAAAGGAAAATTGACATATGTACCAGGGCATTTAAAATATTGACTACCAGGGTCAATATTCGTGAAGAAGATATTATTTTTGACCCAAATATCTTTGCTGTTGCAACTGGGATAGAGGAACATAATCAATATGGCAAGGCATATATTAATGCTGCTAAGGCGATAAAAGAATCAATGCCAAGAGTCCATGTCAGTGGTGGTGTGAGCAATCTCTCATTTTCATTCCGCGGGAATGATAGAGTAAGGGAGGCAATGCATTCATGTTTCTTATATCATGCCATAGAGAATGGTATGGATATGGGAATTGTAAATGCAGGCCAGCTGACCGTTTATGATGACATAGACTCTAATTTGAGAGATGCTATTGAGGATGTGATTTTTGATCGACATGATAATGCAACAGATAATCTTGTATCATTGGCAGAGAAATATAGAGGAAAGAAAAAGGAAAAAAAGAGTAATGATGAATGGAGAAAATTACCTATTGAAGATAGGTTGTCCTATTCACTAGTTGAGGGGATTGACCAGTTTATTGAAGAGGATACAGAAGAGGCAAGAGAGAAAACAAAAAGTCCCATAGATGTTATTGAAGGGGCTCTTATGGATGGGATGAACAGAGTTGGTGATCTTTTTGGTGAGGGTAAGATGTTTCTTCCGCAAGTTGTGAAATCTGCACGTGTAATGAAAAAGGCTGTGGCATACCTCATCCCTTTCATAGAAAAGGAAAAAGAAGACAAAGGTCTAAAAGATGTGTCAAATGGCACCATTTTACTTGCAACAGTAAAAGGGGATGTCCACGACATTGGTAAAAATATTGTTGGAGTTGTATTAGGATGTAATGGTTATTCAATTATTGACATGGGTGTGATGGTACCTTCAGAAAAGA
>CAYZJY010000141.1:0-3029 GCA_964478995.1 uncultured bacterium | reverse complement strand
CAGCATATTCATTGGTTACAGAAACACCATCAAATTCCTGTCCTAACGACCATTTATCGCTAGCAACAAATGCAACGTGCTTAACAGTATGAGTACCAATGGAAACTCCATTCAGATACAATGTTCCAGTTGATGCAGTTCTGGAATAAACAAGATGATTCCATTTACCATCATTAATGGCAGTTTCTGATGTAAGAACAAACCCTTCACTTTCACTGCCATCAGGTTTTTCCCATATAAAAGGTTTTCCATCCTCTGTTCTTATACCAAATAAGATCTTATTGCAATTAGCATTGCCATTTTCGCAATTAATGGCAAGGTAATAAACGTTAGTATGTCGAAATGCATCCTTTTCAGGTTTTACCCATGCAGAAAATGCCCAATCAGTCGCACCAACCATTTCATCTGCTACGTTATTAATATCTATATAATCATTTGCACCATCAAAACTGATATCAAATTTTCCATTGGTAGGATAGCCAGAGCAGCTACGATCATCATAATTTGCATCTGAATTATAATTGGCTGCTAAAGAGTCTGTGCAGCCAACAATTAGTTCACCCTTATCAACCCAAGCGGCACCATTAATAATACCATGATTTGCATTTGCTGAATGATCATAAGCGATGGTATCCGTACCCGCATTAAATTTCCAATGGCCTAATAACCCAGCATTATTTTCAGGTAACCCATTAGATATACTGTTTTGGATCTCTTCCTGCGTAAGAGCACGGTCAAAAATGGTTACTTCATCAATATTCCCCGAAAAATAGGCGCCATTGTAATCAGGCTGTCTTCCAATCTTAACATTACCACTCCCAGTATTTAAAATGCGATCATTCGAACCATCAAGTAATCCATCTACATAGAATCTTTGAGTAGTACTATCATAGGTTGCTGCAATATGATACCAAGTATCTGGTCTAATTTGAGCAGAACCCGTTAATGTATTCTGTCCATGTAGGTGCCAATTAAGAACGCCATCCAAAACCATGATATTCATTAACTCATTATTTTTATCATTGCCCCAACCACCAATGGCTTTCCCGGGCCAACTTGTAGATGCGTCATCTCTCTTAATCCAAGCCATAAACGTTCTGGGAGCATTTCCGCTTGGTGCTACCATATCAGGGATATCTACATAGTCATTATTACCATCAAAACTGAGAACAAAATCACCATTATCTGGATACTCTATCGATCCACAGTTAATAGCGAAACTATCCCCTAGATCAATATTGTTGTTCGCGTTGGTCCACTTAGCTGTAGCCGTATTGGGATCAAGGGTTTCGATACAAGTAAGCTTAGGCGTGAACCGAGCATCAAATACAGTCATTTCCATCATTCCGTTTTTCATGTTCAAGTATTTCAGCTCGTCGCTATGTAAAACAGTTAGAACGTATAATTTTTTGTTATTGCTTACATCAAGACTGTCCAGCTTATCATTATTTTCCAAATATAATCCCAGCAAGTTTGTGTTTTTACTCAAATCTAATTTAGTTAACGGATTTTTTCGAGCCTGAAGCCATTTTAATGAATCAACTGTGCTTAAATCAATATTGGTTAGTTGATTATCATCAACAATTATATCTGTGATTAACTTACTACCGGTCACATCGATAAAGGATAAATTGTTATGCTCAGCACGAATCTTATCAAGTAATGGTGAACCACTAACGTCCAAAGTGTCAACTTTATTGTTCGCCACTTCCCCATAGTGTGGAACATTATGTATATAAAATTCTTCCATAATGGGTTTATTATTGACACCGGTAACTTTTGTCAGTGAATTAGATCCAAGGCTGAAAAAAACCAGAGAATCATTTGCTGCCATATCTATACTGGTTATCGCGTTACGTATTGACCATAATTCCCTTAATAAAAGATTATTGCTTAAGTCCAAACTGGTCAAATTGTTATCACTTAAATGAAGTTTAGTCAAGAGCGTATTCTTGCTAAGATCAAGGCTGGTAAGTTTATTTCTATCTAGATCTAATAATCTCAAGTTTGTATTATTACTCAAATCCAATTCGGTGAGTAGATTTTTTTCAGCATACAAATGTTTTAATGAATCAACTGTGCTTAGATCAATATTAGTTAGTTGATTACCATTAACATCTATAGTTTCGATTGACTTACTACCGGTTACATCTATAAAGGATAAATTATTATATTCAGCAAAAATAACATCGAGTAATGGCGAACCGCTGGCGTCTAAACTATCAACCTTATTTCTAGGCTCTGGATCGTGTTGGCGATTATGTATATGAAGTTCTTCTAAAATAGGTTTATCATCAATACCGGTAACTGATGTTAATTCATTTCGCGCCACTGCAAACACAACCAAAGAATCATTTACTGCCACATCTATTGTGGTAATCTTGTTACGATTCGATCTCAATTCCCTTAATAAAAGATTATTGCTTAAGTCCAAACTGGTCAATTGGTTATCATAGGAATGAAGAGTAGTCAAGGAAGTAAACCCATTTATACCTGTTAGATCAGTAATTGATTTACTAGAAACATCTAAGTAAGTAACATTCTTGATATTATCCGTTTTCACGGAATCATCTAGAACGTCATCATAGCCAAGATCGATAAGAGCCTGCTCGAAATTGCTATCTGGAATGAAGGTTCGTTGAGTCTGGGTTAAACCCAGTGAAATAAAAAATAGAAGTGTGCAAATGCCTTTAACAAATCTCATAATAAGTCCTTCACTTATTAGTTAGGCGTACTCTTTCAATTTAGATATACATAAACTAGAAGTCAATAAAATGTCGATTTATGTAATTAAAAACTTGTGATTATAAGATCAATAAGTATAATCTTCACATTCGTAGGTTTTTTTGTTAGTGGATTTAGGTCAATCTCATAACCGATTGGAGAAGTTTTAAGTTTAATCGGAGTTTTTTATTTCCCCTGATTCGCAACCCTTCTTCCCTATTTGAGTAATATCATCTTCTTGGTCTTTACAAAGCCTTCGGTTTGCAGTTGATATAGATATACCCCTGCTGATACCGGTGCGCCTA
>CAYZJY010000140.1:0-3067 GCA_964478995.1 uncultured bacterium | reverse complement strand
AACCTGTAAAGGGCAACATATAATATTGGATGTTCTTCAAGAATCGGTTTTACAGATAACACTGAATAAGCAGTGAAAAATTGTGCTAAGATCCCAAGACAAATACCAATGTAGAGATTTTCTCTAGTTATGTTCCTAGGTACCTTGTATACCGTAATCGCAATACCACTAATAACAATAAGACCACCTAAATATGATTGGATAGCAATAGTCTCATTGAATAAAATAAATGCTAGAATAAAGATTGATGGTGTATATATGGTGGAGACCAATGCAGATATGCTTGAGCCCATTCTTTTCAAAGATTCTAAGAACAATACATCTGCAATTGTTATGCCCAAAAACCCGCTTATTATAAGTACTATTAATTCATCTGAGGAAAATTTTGGGAGAGGTATGGAAAAAACTATTATTGTAATAAAAAACCCACACACACCAATCAAATTCTTGATCGCGTTGAGTTGCAAGGCTTCAAATTTCTTTGATGAGATATCAAAAAGAATGACAGCCGAAGACCAGCAAAGTGCAGTTAATATAGCGTAAATATCACCCATTAAGTAATATATCCATCATCCCGCAAACAAAAAACCCCACACAAGTGGGGCTTGATATCTCTAAGAAAATTTTATCTACTCCTTAAGGAAAGAAAATTATCGCATAGATAGTTAATATTGAATTGATAATCCATTATTTTCTCTATTTATTATATTTTTTTAACCACTTTAAATGATTTTCTATCATTATATCCTTTGGAATGATATGCCCCACTCCATCCAAAACAATCATTGCTTGATGTTCAAGTGGTGTTCCTAAAAGTTTTTGCATGGGTACCTGAGAGTTCTCATAATCAAAGATCCCATCATTTTTTCCTGTAATATGCATTACCGGGATCGTGATCCTTCTTGTATAAAGAGCAGGGTCGATCTCTCGTTTACTTTTTTGAACTTGGAGTCCTCCTGCGCAAATAAAAGCTGATTTCACCCTATCATCAATCGCTAGTAACATATTTGACATTATGGACCCCCAACTATAGCCAACATAAGATAATCGATTGATATCAAAATCTTTTCTGGACTCTATGAAATCAATACTCCTCTTATAATCTTTTCCAATTTTTATCATCGTGTTTTTATAATCCTCTGTGTCATTTGCCCACCAAGTTTTCAAGGTCTTTTTCCTATTATAAGTACTATAGTAAACAGGACAAATGACTGCATACCCTTCCATCAACAAATAATTATGATTCTTTATAGCAGAGTTAATAATCCAGTCATCAGCATTACTACCTATTGCCCACGCACTTGGGAAATGAATTATAGGTTTAAGAGGAGGTTCAAATTTTTTAGAATAAACCACATATCCATGCAAAGGTTCATCACTAATATATGGTGGAGTTAATTGAAATTTATATGTCACATAATTATCATGATCAAAGATAGAGTCTACTTTAACATCCAACTCATATTGATCATAGTCAAATTGTTGCTTATAAATACTGAAAACCTCATCGCTCACATCAGTTTCTGATAATATGTCTCTTTCACTATGGTTTATGATGTAATTATCTAATAGATCTAGATTTTCAGAATTTGTAGAATGGACAATACGAAAACCATTACCGATGCTGCGATCAAAAGGTGATATGCTATGGTAATTATTAAAACTATACGCATTATCATGGTAGGAACCACCAAGGATGGAAAATTTGCTTCTTTCATCGCCCTGTGGATTTGTAGTCCATTCTCTCACATTCCCAGCAATATTTTTCAATCCAAAATAATTTTCTCCTCTTGAATCAATTACTTCCCACAAATGGCTTGATTTCAAATTACTTTTACTTATGTCTGGCAAATCACTTACAAAACCTGATAAACCTGCTGCACACAGCCATTGAAAGATATTTGGTAATTTGTGACCTTTATATTTCGCATAGGCTCTGGCTTCAAACCAAGATATTCCGGTCACAGGAAAATTTTCTGTATTATCTTCATATTGACCATAGGACCAATTGGCTGGCCCATGCTGTCCGTGTTTATCGACAAACGTCTTGATCGATTGTTCATAGGTATACTCTACTCCACCTACCACCAATGGAAAATCCCAGTAGGTCTCATCATCGTATCCTCCATTATTGATAAAAGTTTGAAATTCTTTATTAGAAACTTCAGTTTTGGAAATAGAAAATGTCTCGATTGAAATATCTCCAAAATCAATGCCTGGTAAAAACATCATATTATTTTTTGTTTCAGGAATTATGGCATGATCAAGTGGATATTGTTCAAGGTTTCCAAAATAAAATTCACCAGATCTGTCAGGCATCACCACAATCATTCGGTCTTGTATCTTGAATTTTAATTGAAAGTTATGTTTACCCATAAACCAAGGTACCCTAAGGTTCTCTATTGGCGTTTGGCCTATTGAATTCCAAATACTATCACTACCATATTTAATAAATACGGGTACTTGTAAAGAACCAGATTTTATGTCTATTGGGTAAGATGCTTTCTCATAATAGAGTTTTAATAATTTGTTTTCCGAGAATGTTTCCAACAGATTCTTTGTTTGATTAAAAACAAATAAATTATCACCTCTATCAAATCTTTCAACGATCTCTTCTAAACTATCATCCAGTGAATTCAGCCTTTCTGATGATTTTTTCAAACCAATATTTGTGATTGAAAGATAAAAAATTGCGAATAATGCTATGAATGATACTATAACATTTAAATTCAAATTAGGTTTCTTACCTAATGTTTTACCCCTATATCTATCTGAAAGGAACCCCATGATCAAAGGTATTGGAGTACAGGCAATTAATAAATAGACTATTGCTCTAAATAAACCATCCTCGATTATGCCCCTCTCAGAAAGGGGGTCAAGCACCTGCAATGCAACAAAACAGATCCCTAGATAACTTGCTGTAAGTTTGAAGGCTTTACTTTGTTTAATTTCTTCGATAAATGCCATTGAATAAATTACCTATCCAAATCTACCCATCATCCCACAAACAAAAAACCCCACGAATGTGGGGCTTGATGTAATTATCCTTTAAAATGTTTAAAACATA
>CAYZJY010000139.1:1552-3147 GCA_964478995.1 uncultured bacterium | reverse complement strand
ACTATTTACTTCGGAAACAATATATTTTTTATGAATTTGCCAAATATTCTCAGTAACAATGGATGCTTGGTCTTCTATGGGCTTTTGTGCCAATTTTGATGCATAGTCCATCGCACGACGCACATCAGTTTTTGTAGGACTCAAAGATTCAGGATCATTAAACTCCATGGCATTCTGATTAGGATCAGTTTTTATTGTTTCACTTATCTTTTGATGGTAGGTATTAGAACCAATGTTTTCATTATTTTTATCTGAAAATTTTTGTTGAAAAGAAGTATCAAAGCCTGGTATTGTTTCTAAAATCGAACTCAACACATCACCAACTTCAGACTTTAATAAGTGGAACAGTCTCCATTCATCTTTGAATCGCACCTCCGTCTTCATTGGATGAACATTTACATCGACCTGGTCACTAGGCAAAATAAGGTTTATGACAAAAAATGGATATTCTCCACGCTTTATCAAGGACTCATATGCATTGTAAACTGCACGATTCATTAAACGATCTTTTATAAAACGACGATTTAGAAATAAATATTGTTCACCAGGACGAGAACGAACAAGATTAAGGTTCCCTACAAATCCTGAAAAAGCATAGTCACCTTTCGTGATATTTAATGGAAGAAGGTTTCTTGAATAGGTTGGATCTAAGAGATTATCGATTCGTTCTTCAAGCGGTTCAGGCTGGACATGAAATATATCTCTATTATCAGCAATTAATTTGAACTCAATATCTGGGAAGGCCAATCCATAGCATCGAACCACATTTACGATTTTTCGTAACTCTGTGCGAGGAGTTTTTAAGAATTTTTTCCTAGCAGGTGTATTATAGAATAAATTATGTATGGTTATTTCTGTGCCTCCAATGTCTGCCGCAGGCTGAACTTGACCTGGACTTCCATTAATAATTGGAAGTTCTGACCCTTCACCATTTCCATTACTTGAAAGGATTGACATCTCTGATACTGATGCAATGCTAGCTAAAGCTTCACCTCTAAAGCCTAGGGTATCAATTGAAAAAAGATCCTCAACTGTCTCTATCTTGCTTGTATGAAATCTTTTTATGGAAGCAGGTAATTGATCTGGGGACATTCCAGAGCCATTATCGCGTACCTGTATTGTATGATGTCCCCCTTTCTCAATAACTATCATGACCTGAGAAGCCCCAGCGTCAAGACTATTTTCAATCAATTCCTTTACAACCGAAGCAGGACGCTCTACAACTTCTCCCGCAGATATCTTATTTTGTAAATCTTCTGAAAGGGCTTTTATCATTTATAGAATAATTAACTTTTTATTATTGATAAAGTGTTACTAAATACAATTTTATGCAGGGCCTCAGCATCCTTGACCAGTTTATCTACTTCTTCCTGCATCGATTTACAATAAGGTTTATCTTCTAATCCAGATAAGTTTATCATTACATTCATACAAGCACCTCGAAGTCCAGCTAATGCCACTTCTGCCGCTACACCAGCATCTGAAACAGAATTTGGATTTCCATTTTCAACAAGTGATTGTGAAAGTTGGAGAATTTTGAAACACTTTTTGGCTGTTTCTAAAGGTACCTCAATTGCATACTTGTTCGCTGCAGA
>CAYZJY010000139.1:0-1452 GCA_964478995.1 uncultured bacterium | reverse complement strand
CCAGGAGCAGGACTATTAGTTGACAATTCATCTAAAAATTTTATGTCAATCATTGAATCTTCTCTTTTCTTATCATTAATTACTGCATAATCTATGATTTTTTCATTTGGATTAAAGAGTGTTACATCATTTAAACCTAGGGATTGTATAGCACATTCAATGATATCATTTGTTGGGATACCTATGGACCTATTTTGTTTCTTTAAATAATGTGTACCTGCCATGAGCATTGCTTCCAAAGGTATCAATCCTACCAGTTCACTTCCAGTGACCCTGACACCCCTTATGTTAGATAATCTACAAGCCTCATCAAATACCTCATGTATTGTTGATGATTTATAATTATTGAAATTTATTGATATCTGCGATCTATTATAATCTTCAACATACCAGCCTATTGCCTTGACATCCTTGAACATGCCTGGAACTTTAACTGGTCTACCATCATCGTGCCTCACAATATCACCATCTAATAGATTCTTTGATTTTGCATTAGGTATCCGCTTACTCCTACCCGCCTCCCTTATTTCAAAGGCAATATCTGTGGCAAGACGAGAATCTCGTGTATTCAAATTTATGTTATAAGCAATAAGAAAATCCCTGCAACCCATAACAGTAGCACCTGCTTTCACATGGACTTTATCTGGTCCGTAATCTGGTTGCCATTTAGGATCAGTTAATTTTTCTGCTAGGCCTTCATATTCGCCTTTTCGAATATCAGGAAGTTTTTCGCGGTTTGAAGCAGTTGCAGATTTCTCATAAAGGAAAACAGGAATCTCTAATTCCTCACCTACTCGCTTACCCACCTGCTTTGATAACTCTATGCATTCATCGTCAGTAACGCCACTGATTGGAATAAATGGACATACATCTGTTGCTCCCATCCTTGGATGAGTTCCGACATGACGGCTCATATCCAATACTTCTGAGGCACATTTTATACCCTTAAACACAGCCTCCGCAATCGTATCTGGTGGTCCAACCATCGTTACCACGGTACGATTTGTATCTGCTCCTGGGTCAACATCAAGGATAGTGATTTGACCAACACTACCCATTTCATCTACAATGTTATTTATTTTATCTAAATCCCTCCCCTCAGAAAAGTTAGGAACGCATTCTATCAATTTTTCCATTTTTTAAATTCGAGATAATGTATTTAAATAAACGATAAAGAACATTACAATGACCAACATTGTTATTGTCCACCATAAGGATCTTCCTATATGTTTTCGTTCTGGAAGAATTTTTTTAAAGTAACTCATCGCATTCTCTACATACCAATAAATAATAACATGAAAAAATTTACGAATGGTTTCATTGCTAACCATAAAATAGAAAATCCAGTTATGTATCCGAATAAGATGAGGCCAAACAATACCTGAGGACCATAAGACTGTATCTTCCATGCTAGTTGAGGATTTATTTTCATCAAGTATCCAGAAAAAATCT
>CAYZJY010000138.1:0-3201 GCA_964478995.1 uncultured bacterium | reverse complement strand
GTAGGTAAGAAGAAATGAACCAGGTCTGGAAGATCATGAGGTGGGAGTTCATCAATCGTGTAAAGACTAAGTTGTTCTTGATTACGACATTTGCATTGCCTTTTTTCATGGGTGGAGTAATGTATTTACCAGCAATATTGATGGACCTTGAACCAGAGGATGAGTCAAAAATAGGATTGGTCTATGATAGAGAAATTAAGTCTCTTGTAGATCGATTCCAGGAACGTTGTGATAGAGCATTTATAACCCAAGATGGAAGCGCTCAATTCTTATTTATTGATATCGATTCTGAGAAAGAGGCACTGGATAGTGTCATCAGTAAACAGATTGATGGATACATGGTCATTCCAAGTACGGTGATCGATAGTGGCCAGGTCAGATATTTTAGTCAGTCACTTAGTAATATAAAGATATATACTAGTCTGAGAAGAACTCTAAACCAACTTGTCATTGAACAACGAATGATAGAGCAAGATATAGATATTTCCCTAGTAAGCGAATTGAGCAGAAAAATTGAATTTGAAACCTATGAGATAGATGAATTGGGTGAGACATCTGAAGGGGATGAACTATCAAGCCTTCTTGTCCCATATTTATTTCTTATGATATTATTCATGACAGTCTTCATGAGTGGCCAATTACTTTTACGTTCTGTGATGGAGGAAAGAACGAGTAGAACCATTGAGATCTTATTATCGAGCGTGACACCAGATGAAATAATGAAAGGGAAGATCCTAGGGCTAGGTGCCCTTGGGATGGTCCAAATGGTGTTTTATCTAATAGTGGGTCTTACCATAACTTACTATAAGGGTTGGGCATCCATTGAACTGCAACAGATTCCATCCTTCCTGATATTCTTCATAACAGGATATCTTTTTTATGCTGCCATTTTTGCTGCAATGGGCACATTTTTTACCTCTGAACAGGAGGCACAACAATCTTCTGGTATAATTAGTCTCGTAGCGGTCTTACCCATGGTTTTTGCTTCATATTTCATTACTAACCCTGGTTCAACTTTTACCATTGCGATCACCTACGTTCCACCCTTGACACCTTTTATGATGATAATACGTTTGGGAACTGGTACTGTTGGGCTAAATGAGATAATTTATGCGACTATCTTGATGGTCTTATCATGCTGGGGCATGCTGAAATTGTCTGGCAAGATATTTCGTACCGCAATATTATTATATGGGAAAAAAATAACTTTAAAGGAAATTTTTAAATGGGTTCGTGCATAGGGGATTTTTATCTAAATTATACTAAATGACAGCATTAGTTACCTATTTTCTCACAGCACTGTTTGTATCTTTCTTGTGCTCCCTTCTGGAATCTGTATTGCTTAGCCTTTCGATTGCACATGTATCTGTCATGGAGAAGGAAGGAGGTGCATCAGGAAAATTAATGGCAGAATTAAAGGAGAATATTAACAAACCTCTCGCTGCTATCCTTACCATTAATACTATTGCAAATACCATTGGCGCTGCAGGTGTAGGTGCTCAGACGCTCATGATCTTTGGGAATGAATGGGTCGCAATTTCATCTGGTATACTGACCTTGTGCATCTTGATCTTTTCTGAAATTATTCCAAAGACTGTAGGGGCAATCTATGGCAAATCACTAGCATCATTTTCAGCATACACTATTAGGATGCTTATGGTCATTGCATGGCCATTCGTATTACTATCTGAAACCATGTCAAAATTTATACACAATGGTGAAAATGGTGGTGAATCCAAGGCTTCAAGAGAAGAACTTCTAGCCATGGCTGAGATAAGTGAAGATGAGGGATCCATTGATGAGCAGGAAGGAGACATAATTGAAAATTTAATTAAACTTGATGATATGCCAGTTGAAGACATCATGACTCCTCGATCCGTTATGTTTGCCTTGAAAAGAGTTGAAACAGTTGGTATGGTTGTTGAAGAACATTCTCCGATTGCTTTCTCACGTATTCCGGTCTATGAGGAAGATCTAGATGATATCGTTGGTATTGTTAATCGATATGATCTGGTGAATAAGCAGGCCGAAGACCAATTCCATGTGACCATGCAGGAGATCATGAAGCCAATTGAGTCTGTGTTGGAAAAAGCATCAGTATCTGATGTGCTTGATCTTTTTGTAAAACGTCGGCAGCAAATGTTTCTAGTAAAGGATGAATTTGGCACAACAACTGGATTAATAACTCTTGAAGATGCTATTGAGACATTACTTGGCGTTGAAATTGTAGATGAGCATGACAATGTGGTTGACATGAGGAAACTCGCAACAGCAAAAATGATGGAAAAAGACAATTAACCGGTCAGGCCTTAATTTATTGAGTTTGAAAAAATTGAATTATAAATTCGCCGGCTTATTTCTTAGGAGAATTAAATAGCGATGGCAAAAAAACAAAAGAGTTTTGCAGATAAGGCCGCTGGTAATGCAAGCGGTGATTCAGTATATGTAAAGTATGTAAAAAGTGTGCAGTCTGAAGATACAGGCCGTTGGAGGTTCAACGAGCAAATGATTCGCATGAATAAGGGCGAGCAACTCGATGCTGCTCTAAAAAGAATGGATGAGGCAGCCAATCTAGTTGATATTGATCTTAGTGAGTTTGTTAGTTCAGTTGAATCTGATTCAGGGGATGTCCAAGCTCAGGCATTGACATCAGAAAATGATTCTTCTTCTGATGATCAAGGTACAGGCACTTCAGAAGAAGAATAGAACTTATCCTTTTATTAATTATTCATGCAGAGGTGACCGATTGGCTGAAGGTGCACGTTTGGAAAGCATGTTTATCTCCATGGTGTAACTTGGGTTTGAATCTTTCTCTATTCTTAAAATTTTAATATTTTTTTAAGTTAGTAAAAATATTTAGATGAATAATGGAAGTAAACCTCTTTTAATACATTTAGGCTGCGGTATAAATGTTTTAGAAGGATTTTTAAATTTTGATAATAATTTATTTTTATTTTTTAAGTTTATTCCATTGTCTGAATATTTCATCAGAATTTTTAATTTTGTACCTCAATGGTTTGGTGAGTTTATTGAAGTAGCTAGACAAAAAAATATTAGATATTGTGATGCTTCAAAAAAAATTCCTTTTAAGGATTCCTCGGTTACGCTCATATATTCTTGTCATATGCTAGAACACTTGGATAAAGAAGAAGCAAATGTTTTTTTTAATGAGTCTTACCGAGTATTGAAGCCTGAGGGAAT
>CAYZJY010000137.1:0-3219 GCA_964478995.1 uncultured bacterium | reverse complement strand
GCATACCAAATTTTCAAATAACGTGCTGCGAACAGCCGGCAATATTACCTCTTGGCAAGAACGTATGCAATATATAATGGAGTAATTAGATAAAATGGATTTATCTGGCAATAATGAGGGTAGGTTCAGGGAAGTCCAAAAATATTTTTGGAGCGGTAATTGATATCCTATCATTTACATAATATTCAATCAATTTTTTATTTTTTCTATCTGTGTCCTTGAATGATTTAAGAGAACTCGAAATAAAGATTCCTGACCCTATCACCAATGGCGGGACCAAATACCTAATTGACGAATGTGATAATGACAAATGAGCAGGTATCTTATCCTTTTTAGTAAGTTTATGATCGGTATCCATATCTTTGTATAATGGAATTGAGGAAGATTCATTTACCAAAACCCTATTTGTACCCATAAGTTGGTCTACCTTCGCCCAATTACCTATTAGGAGCATTAACCCTACGCTAGATAAGATACCTTGACCCTTGTTCCATTCTTTTAGAAGGAATTGCCCTCCTCCTGGAAATAATGCACTTGATAAAAATACCAGATATTTGTTATGCCTAGTGACTGAATTTACGTTCTCAATTGTTTGGTATAGTGGGGTCATCAATTCATCATAATGAGGATGGCTGAAGGCCTCTTGCGCTGATATGAATGATGCTCTCGCATCTTCCCATTCTAATTTTTTCATATGAGCATACCCTCTAAAGGTCATGAGATATGGATCATCGGTATTCTCCGTATCTTTCAGTAAATCGTCTAGTTCTTCTGCAATAAGACTAGTATAGTGGTCACGATATTGGGCTGCTCTATGAATGTTAGACCCTTCCCCCTCTGCTTTGATTACCTTATCATAATATTTATGTGCAAGATCAAAATTTTTCATTTCTTCATAGCATCGAGCTATGTAATAATTAACTGCTGGTATTACCGGGTCATTGGGAAATTTATATAATAATTGGAATGATGATAGAAGACATCTTTCGTAGTGTCCTTCATTGAAAAGAAAATCACAGAATGATAACATCTCCTCTTTTTGGAAGGATGTATATCCTGTCCATTCTTCTTTCACATCCTCTACAGAACGATAAATATCCTGTTGAGACAGTAAAACACTAGAAAGAAAAACAAAAATAATCTGTTTTCTAAGATTCCGCATAAAAAAATTCCCCTATCCAGAGATAGGGGAATTTAATTAAAAGTTACGGTTTGTAAATAGTTTTAGCGAATTAGAAGCATTTTCTTTCTAGCAGTAAATGATGGGCTTCTAAGTTCGTAGAAATAAATACCAGAAGCTACAGGATTTCCTATCTCATCTGTTGCATTCCATTCCATTGTATATCTACCTGGACTCATCACACCATTGACCAAGGTACTTACATTTTGACCTAAGATATTGTAAACATTCAACATGACATGTTCACTTCCTTGCGGAACGTCAAATGATATCTGCGTAGAAGGATTAAATGGATTTGGATAATTCTGATGCAAGGCAAATTGATTAGGAATTGTTCCATCTTCATCAATTCCAACTGCAGAAGTGGATACAGTAACTGGATTGGCTTCATCAGGGAATCCACATACGACATTTAATAATTCTGGATCCATTGATGTACCTGGTAGATTAGCAAGACCAAAATAAAAGGTAACTTGATCTGGAAGAGTCTCACCATCTAATAATTCATAAGTAACATGCACTAAGTCACCTTCTGTTCCATCTCCTGCAGTACGCGCACGAGATGTGCTATATGCTAGAACCTTCAAGTGATCTTCAAGATAATTACCCAATAATGTCATTGTACGAGGATTTCCTTCTTCATCAGTAACATTATCTAACTTGTCACCCTTATCTACACCACCATATTCCAATACGGAACTATCATGGTAGATATCCAGTTCAATACCGCGTATGGGTTCATTATCAACAATTCTAATTGTAAATGTAACTTCGTTTCCATCTACCGATGCACCATCCACAAAACCAAGACATCCACATAAACCTGTGCTGATCTCTTGGCCGTATGTCGGATTAGGGCTACCATCTGGCAACATTGTTCTAGTATCAACATGAACAGCAGAATCCGCAGGGCAATCCATGTCTGCCCATGCTCCTGACATGAAAAGGCCAACGCATAAAATAGTACTGTATATCTTTCTCATAAGAGTCTCCCTTTAGGGTTGAAGGATAAATTACAAAAATAAATACTATTTCTGCAATCCCCTTTGATCATTTAATTAAAATCATTTTTTGAGTGTTCATTTCCTTACCTGACCGCACCTGAACAAAATACACACCAGTTGCCATGCTCTGACCTGACGCATCATTTCCATTCCATCTGACCACGTATCGACCTGCATCTAGATACTCATTCATGAGGTTATTGACCAGACGGCCTGTTGCATCAAACACACTGACAATGAGATCATTACCTTCTGACGTTTCAATGTCAATTTTCGTAGATGGATTGAATGGATTCGGATAATTTGGACTAACATGGAATCTATCAGGCACCATGTCATTGCCAGGGTCAATACTTACCAAGGTCATGCCCAAGGAACCAGTACGCTCCAGATTACCACGATGTAGTTTCCAGGATAATCTGTCTCCTTTACTGGCCTTAATGTCAAAGACATGTAATCCTTGTGTGGTTCCAAAAATAATTTCATAGTCATTATCACCATCAAAATCACCAATGGCTGGTGAGGATTCAATATTACCACTTAAAACTGTTGGAAAACTATCATAGTGAGTACCATCATGGTGGAGCACATGAACCGCACCTGATTTCATTGCAGCGATCACCTCTAGGTCACCATCATTATCCAAGTCTGCCGTTACAGGCTCTGTCAATGAGTTGTAGGTCATGTCCAACGGCCAACCATCCAATTCCTCTCCTGTTGTTGGGTTCCAGACATGTAGCATGTCGTCATATCCCGAAAATAAAAGTTCGGGAGAACCATCATCATTGAGGTCTGCTACTGAGATACCCCCCCTGATGTCATCTCCAACATCATAGGAGGTTCTTACAGAACCATCATGGTTGAGGACATGAAGCAACCCACTATCATTACCTGCCACAATCTCCAGGCTACCATCTCCATCAAGATCTACCAGTGTAGGTGGAGCATTGAAGCGATTGGTAGATGTAAAGGGAAATCCAGGCTTGATCGTACCAGTATTATCAATAGCATAAATATTATCATCCCAAGTACAAA
>CAYZJY010000136.1:0-3271 GCA_964478995.1 uncultured bacterium | reverse complement strand
GCGTTAGACCGAAAATCGAATTCGGATATATTTATAGATCAAATTGGCAATAAAGGTGGATGGGGCTATGGCATGAATTCAATTGAATCATTATCTATGGGAATCTGTACTCTAACTGAAATGAATGATGAATATAATAATTTTATTCCAGACCATCCTTTTATCAATGTAAATAAACAGACATTAAAAATAGAATTAAGTAAGATTATACTTAATCGTAAAAAAATACTGGATTTTGGTCAAAAAGGTCGAGTTTGGGTTGAAAAAAATCATGATGTGAAAAGAGTATCTGAAAGGCTTTACTCCTATTATAAGAAACTTGGGCTTCCTTACTAAATATATGGTATACAGTAAAAAAATTATTTTTTGGTCATCCATTATTAGCGGTCTGCTATTCCCTTATTTTTCATTTTTTAATTTTTTTAGACGTAAGCACAATTTAGAAAACCTTGAAATAAAAAAAATATTGGTTACTGAGTATCATAGAATTGGCGATGTGCTCATCATCATTCAGGCATTAAACAGCATAAAAAAGAGATTTCCTGAATCTCATTTAATATTAATATGCAATAGTCCTGTAGCAAAACTCGCAAAACACCTTAATCTGGCCGATGAGGTAGTTCCAACTGCAGTGCCTTGGACCAATTGGAATTGGTCACTTTTTGATTGGTATAAAACACGATCATTTGCTAAAAGTTTTTCAAAACAAAATATTGACCTAGCATTCGATTTCAAAGGTGATTTCAGAAATAGTTGGTTTTTGTGGAATACTTACCCAAAAGTTAGTTTTGGTTATAATACAACAGGTGGGGGATATTTTTTTACGAATCCACAAACGATGAATCAAGACCTGCATCAATCTGAGCGCGCAGAAGCATTGGTTTCTAATGTTGGATGCATACCCATTAAAGAACAATTTGATAAAACTAACATAAATGAGCATGGTGCTGTGGTTATTCATATTGGAGCAACAGATCCAAAAAGGTCATGGCCTATTAAATATTGGATTGATTTAATAAAGCTTCTCTCAGATAAACTTACAATTACAATCGTAGAAACAATTGAATCAGAGCCACTTATTGAACAATTAAATGAACTAAAAATAGAATTTGGACGCTTTAAAGGGGATCTTATTGAATTAACAAATTGGTTATTAAATCAAAGATGTCTTGTTGCTCCTGATTCGATGGCTGGTCATTTGGCAGCATATGTGCAAATTCCAGTTATTTCATTGTTTGGATCTCAAGATCCAAAACTAACACGCCCTGTCAATAAATTGGGTGCCATAGTTAAGCCAGACAAGCCCTGCGGTCATTCTTCAAACCATTGGAGACTTTGTAGGGAATGTATGGAATCAATCCAGCCATTAAAAGTATATGAGGTTATTTGTAATGAGGTTAACTAACAAAATTTGGTGATTAAATATAAATATTGCAAATAACAGCTTTCTTAGTAAATTTCAGTTAATGAAAAACATTGGCCGTGATTTCTACAGTAGTTTATTATGTGCTAAGACTTTTTCATGGAAAAAAGGGATTGGATATAATCCAAGACCTTAACCAAAAAACCAAACCAAGGAGGTATCGGCATGGCTGATGTCAACTCAACCGTACAAAACGCAGCATCTGGTGTAGTCGGGGTAATTAAAGCACTCATAGTGTTGTTTGTTTTCGTTAATATTGTATATTCCACAGGCTTTGATCCAATAGGTGGAATTGTGGATCTAGTAAATACTTTTCTAGACGGCGGATTTGCGGGTCTTCTCGCTTTGCTGGTTTTTCTCTCGTTTCTGGGATAATAATACAGGATATAGCAGGAAGGTTGCATGGCAACCTTTCTTTTCCTGACAACAGGAGGAAACTATGCTGAAAGGCTTGCAAAATCTAAATGAATGGCTAGGACAAATTACTGATGTTGCTAAGACGTTGGTCGTTATTGGAATTATCGTGGGAATCTTGTTTGATGACTTTTTTGGAGTCATTGCGGGACTGGGACGCATAATGTCACAGTTTGGAGATGCAGGATTTGCTGGAATATTATCATTAGCGATTCTTGTAATGTGGTACGACAAAAAGTAATACTAATTTGAAATCCGTAATTGCGCCCCATTTTTGGGGCGCAATTGTTTTTACTACTGATGAGAAATTGCCATGCTTTAAAAAGTGTGGTATTTTTTTATGATAAACTATAACTCAACATATGTATTATAAAATTTCCCTTTTTATTCTGTTATCAACCATCGCAAATGGAGATATCCATGTTTTTAATAGAAGTGCTGGTACAGAATCAGAAATAAAAACACTCACAAATGAAAAGCCAATATATATTTCTGCAAAGGACTTGGCAAGATCATTTACTTCAAAGGTGTATGAGAATACTGAGAGAAAAAAACTTGTTCTATACATATCTGGGGTCAAAGTAAAAATTTCTGGGAATAGTAGTTATATAATTATTGATGATAATGCTTATCAAATGCCAAAAATAACACAAGTTTATTCAGATGATCTTTACATACCTGCTCAATATTTCCTTAACATATTAAAATCAACAATACTTCCTGGAATAAACTTTAATTCAAAAAAAGAATTATTAGAGATTGATATTGTTCGTTTCAACATTACCGATATAAACATTGATGTAAAATCGAATGGTACCATCATTCATCTTTCAACAAAAAAACCATTTTCTGAGAGGAACATAAGTTCTTTTATAAATAAACATGGTTGGTATTATTTAACCATTGCTGGAGCGGTTATTGATACCACAAGAATAAATACTGGTTTAAATCGCGGTGTAGTGCGTCAAATTGAATCAGATCAAATAGGCAAAACGGCTCAAGTCGCATTTAAATTGGGGTCGAAGGTCATAAGCCATGATTGGTACCAAAGCCTAGACCCAAATGAAATCATAATAACATTACGTACTCCATTAGGCCAAATTGATAATCATATTGAAGATGTCAAAGATAGATGGAGGTTGGATACTGTTGTGTTAGATGCTGGCCATGGAGGAAAAGATCCGGGTTCTCAAGGGAAATATGGTACGAAAGAGAAAGATGTTGTACTTGATATTACAAAACGAGTTGGAAGATTATTGGAAAGAGCAGGAATTAAAGTTGTATATACTCGAGATGAAGATGTGTTCATACCGCTGATTGAAAGAACCAAAATGGCAAATGACGCTAATGGGAAATTATTTGTCAGAATACAAGCAAAATCAAACACCAATCGAAAGGTTCAAGGATTTGAAACTTATTTACTTCGTCCAGGTA
>CAYZJY010000135.1:0-3318 GCA_964478995.1 uncultured bacterium | reverse complement strand
CAGGATTTAATTCAAGAATAGTAAGGCGCACAAATGCCATTACGGATCATCGATATGGAATTGATTTTAGATACAGCGAGGTATCCTCATTTAAAAAAGGCATGACAGGTTTTTTTAGAGCGATGGTCATGTTCATTGGATTGGTGATCATTCAAATATGCCTCAAAGTTCGACCATTATTATGGTGTCTTAGAAAATTCAGTCTTCCATCGCCAGGAGAGGGGCCCTCAAGAGAGACAAGGGATAATGGTTTTTTTAAACTGGAGCTCATTGGATCAATGGAAAATATTAAAAAGGTCAGTCTAACTGTTACTGGTGATAGCGACCCTGGATATTCAGCGACTGCTAAAATGATAACAGAGTCTGCTTTAAGTGTTTTGTTAGATCAAGATAGGATCCCTAAAGTCCATGGGGTATTGACACCGGCCTCTGGAATTGGAGCTGTACTTGCTGAGCGTTTAAAGGATAAGGGAATAAATTTTAGCATAAATGAATAAAATGTTCCACCAATGCTTGCTTGGCCTATTCATCATGTCTTCCATTTCATCCGATCCCCAACCTCGACCTCATTCCATGATGTCTTATAACATAAGGTATGATAATAACTGGGATGTGAAGAATAGTTGGTCCATCCGAAAAAAGAAAGTTATTCAGATTTTTGATCAATATGAACCTTCCATCATAGGTGTCCAGGAAGGATTGCTCAATCAGGTGCAATACATAGATAGTTGTCTTGCAAATTATGATTATGTGGGAGTTGGAAGAGAGGATGGAAAAGAGCGGGGGGAATTTTGTGTGATATATTTTGATACTACCCGGTATACTGTCTCAAGGCACTCTACGTTCTGGCTTTCTGAAACTCCTGACACCATATCCGTTGGATGGGATGCTGCACTTGAAAGGATCTGCACATACGGCTTGTTTAAGGACAAGAAGACTGCTGATGAATTTTGGGTTTTCAATACTCATTTTGATCACATGGGTTCCGTGGCAAGAGAGCGATCATCGGGATTGATCCTAGACAGGATCAATGAGGTCAATCACCGGTCTCTTCCCGTAATACTCATGGGGGATTTCAATTCAGACCCTGATAGTCCACCCATAAATAAAATAAGAACTGAAATGAGTGATGCATTACAACTCTCCCTTGAAAAATTGCAGGGTCCAATAGGGACATTCAATGGATTTGATCCAGACCTACTGATAGAAAGAAGGATCGATTATGTTTTTACCAGAGATGTTAAAGTACTATCCTACACCCATGTTAATGATAGAATGAATAATAATAGACATATATCAGATCATTTGCCTGTAATAATAAAAATTCGATAATGATCCCTACAATAAGAATAGCGCATGCCATTGTTCAAGGAAGTGCAAATAGGATCATCTATTCATTTTTATTATTGGTTGGCATCTTATTCCCCCAAGATCTGGAAGACCTGTCTTTTGGTGATGATGCCTCTCTCGATGTGGCAACCTGGAACATTGAATGGTTTCCAAAGAATGATCAGACCACGGTTGACTATGTTTCAGATATCATTAATCTTCTGGATCTAGATATCCTAGCCATTCAAGAAGTGGATGATACTGTCATGTTCGATCAAATGCTAGATGATCTTCCACTATATTCTGGCTATTATGAGTCAAGTTGGTTTGCAGGGCTAGCATATATCTATAAGACAGGGTCAATAGAGATCAATGATATCTATGAGATCTATACAACATCACCTTATTGGAATGCCTTTCCACGTTCCCCCATGGTAATGGATGTCAATTTTATGGGTGAGAATTATTTTATTATCAATAATCATTTTAAATGTTGTGGAGATGGGATACTTGACTATGATGATACAACGGATGAAGAGAATAGAAGATATACAGCGATAAACCTCCTTAAAGAATATATTGATGTCAATCTTTCAGAGAGCAATGTCATTTTACTGGGTGACCTGAATGATGATATCGCTGAAGCGCCACCAAATAATGTGTTCCAAGAGATCTTGGATGATTCCATTCATTATCGTTTTGCAGATCTGGAAATTGCTCAAGGCAATAGTTCTGAGTGGTCATTCCCTAACTGGCCCTCACATCTTGATCATGTTTTAATTACTGATGAACTGTTTGATGGAATAAATACTTTTGAAGTGCAAACCATTAAAATTGATGATTATCTTGATGGTGGCTGGAACGAGTATGATCAAAACATCTCCGACCATAGGCCTGTCGCAATAAAGTTTAGTTTTAGTTTGATCCCATTTTATGATATCAATGATGATGGCTCGATAAATGAATCTGATCTTGATCTATTGATCTCTTTTATAATCAATGATATTGGATCGATTGATCTTGCAGATGTTAATTTTGATTCATTGGTAGATGTTTTTGATCTATTGGTTTTGTCCGATTTCCTTCAAGGCCTATAAAGACCTGATCTGACATAATTACCTATACGATAAAAATTTACTAGATGGATCCCATGGCATCTATCGCTGCCCTTGATCCTTCATTAAGTGCCCTAGTGTGGCTCATGTACCCACTGAGTTCAGAGTGCCCAAATTGTATGCGACCAAAGCCCTTTCTCACTATTTCTCTAGGTGCTTCATTACCATCCATTCCGAAGTGAAAACCAGGTTGTGGTGAAATATAGGCATGCCCCCAGCGATTTAAAATGATCCCCGCAATGTCTCGCTCTGCATCAAAGCCAACCGTTGCAAACATTGCAGTCATTTGTTCTACTATCTCTTGCTCATATTCGGCATAAGATTTATTTAACATTTCAAGACGACCTAATGGACCTTGCTCCTCTATTGGGTAACCAGGCTTGTGGAACGGAACATAAAATGTTAGTACAATAGGTTTTTCTGGTTCGTAGGGTTGAGTGTCCTTACCCGTGATCATGGGTCTACGAATGGAGAAGAAATTTCCAAACCCTTCAAATATCCGTCCAGATGAGATGCCAAGTTTATCCAAAAAGCGCCAGTTGCGAACAGCTACGTTGACTGTTAGTATAGGACCATGATGAAATTCATCATAAGCCTTCACGAGAGGTTCTGGTAAATCGGGAATAATCTTTTGTGCCACCCAGCCGCCTATACCCATGACGACCGATTTGGCCTTAACTTTTTTAACCTGTCCATCTTGGTAATAGGTAACGTTAACATATTCGGATGCATCTGCTTCGCCCTCGTGCTGAACAGCTATTGCTGTAGCATTGAGTCGTATGTTCATGGCATTCTCCGGTCGATCTATCGCTTCAAAGTCAATGTCGTTGTTTAAGATGGCTTCGAATTCTTTGTCACCTGTAATGGCTTCTGG
>CAYZJY010000134.1:0-3370 GCA_964478995.1 uncultured bacterium | reverse complement strand
GCACAGATCGAGTTCGTCACACAAGAATTTGTAAATAGGGCCCCCTCTTCAGCAATTCGATCTATGTTTGGTGTACGCATTAACCTATCGTTATAGGCACTAATGGCCTGATAGGCGTGGTCATCAGACATGATAAAAAGGATATTAGGTCTTGCAGGATTCTCTCCATCCCTGTTCCCACAAGATAGGCTATGAAGCAAGATGAATAACGTAAATATTAAATTGATCATGATTTTTATTTGTGCATTGCCCATATCTTTTGCTCTATTTCCTTAAATTAACTAAATATTTTCTAACCGACTTCCATGACACACCTGAATCCAGTATGAATAAGACCTGTGTCTGGGGTTGAATGCATCCGTCTTGTAATTCTATAACCACTACAAACTGTCTCATCACATAGGAATGACCCTCCTCGCATCACTCGCTTACCCTCAACTTGACCATGATGATCAAAAGTAATGTTTGACCTAGAATTATTGTTTTGCACTGATCTTTTTTTATAGGCATTGACATCGTATTCATCAATGCACCACTCCCATACATTACCAGCCATGTCATGTAAACCATACCCATTGGATGAATATTCTCCTACCTTTGAAGACCATCGACTACCATCCCTGACCTCATTTACAAAAGGGAACATCCCTTGCCAAAGATTCGCTTTCTGATAAGAATTAATTGGTTTTGAGTTGCCCCAAGGATAAACAATGTCTTTCTTTCCTCCTCTAGCCGCCCATTCCCACTCTGATTCTGTGGGCAATCTTTTCCCTGCCCATTTAGCATATTCATGAGCATCATGCCATGACACATGGATCACTGGATGGTCCATCTTATCCATGATCGAACTTCCAGGCCCGGTTGGATTTCTCCAGTTGGCATCATCACACCATTTCCACCAACTAAGATTTTCAATTTTTTTTTCATGTGATAGATTGCTATTATCAAATACTAGAGATCCCCTCTTAGAGATGGAATCTTGCACCTGATCATCATAATATTTAAATAACCGTTCTGCAGTTGTCACATATCCAGTACTTTTCACAAAATCATTGAATTGTCTATTTGTCACTTCATATTTGTCCATTAAAAATGAAGGTATTGTGACCTCATGCATAGGGTATTCATCTGGGAAATTAATGGAATCAGTTCCACCCATCATGAATGTACCACCAGGGATCAAGATCATTTTAGGTACCAGATCCTCCTTATTTGAATTACTACCACAAGAGATGAAAAAAATAGTAAATAAGATCGTTTTGAAAGGCAGTATTGATGTTCGTATCATAATTAATTATTTTAATAAGATCATCTTTCTGGTTTGCACTGCATCCTTTGATCTCAAGGAAACAAAATAGATCCCTGCCGAAACAGAAAGCCCAAGTTCATTTTTTCCATCCCATTCAATGACGTGGGCTCCACTTACTACCTTGTCATTAATGATCTGTTTTACAATAACTCCTTTAAGATCGGTGATGTATGAACTTATAATGTCATCCTCTACATCAATCCTTATCTTTGTTCTTGAGTTGAACGGATTTGGATAATTTTGATGGAGCGTAATAGACTCTGGAATAATGTGATCTTGGGCTACAACTTCCAAGTTCAGTGAGGGGTATGCTGATTGCAAGAAATGATAGGCATATAAATGTCCAAAACCAACATACCACACATTCCTTCTATTGCTAATGTGTTCCAAATGAACCCATGGATACTCCTGGTCCCACTCTAATATGTTTGGATGGCACATCACATGATATATTCCACCATCTTCAAGAACCTGATCAAAAGAGTTGTTCAGTTCAATCGTATCTGTGGTACCCAACCACAATGGACCAAATTCGGTTGAGACACCCACAGGGTCATACTTGAAAGATTCTTGATCCCAGTCAGAGAACACATGCTCATCACCATGGTACATGCGGCTGACCAAGTATTGCGCAACACTGACCATGGAATCAATGTCATCATCATATTCACCATAGGGAGCAACCCAGGCATAGATGTATTCATTATCACCAAACCTATTATGCTGTGGTAGAACCAAGTTATCGATCAGGTCTTGTTTGCTACCCAATACTTCTCCCTCAAGGTCTGTATAGGGGGCATAGGGATGTGTTCTTGAATGTGAAACTGGCTCTATGTAGCCTGAGTCGATCTGCGTTTGAATATCCACCCACGTACCTTCTCCAACACCACTTGTCACGATCGCAGTGGATAACCAAACATTATGATTTCGGAAGATCTGGCATGTTTGAATGAATTTCTCATGGCACCAATCTGCCCAATCATCTGCAGTAGCCGTAACAACTGCCTCCCTATCATCATAGTATTCACTCGTTTGAACATATTGTGCATCCAATGCGTGACCTTGATCATCTGTGATCTTAAAAAAGATCGAATCTGAGTATTCAGAGAACCCAATAGAGACATAAGCAATATTATTTGCATGGTCAAATCGGACTGCTTCGATACCATTAAAAAAATCATCTGATGTTTTTTCTTCAATTAAGGACCAATCTTGACCAGACTGGAACTTACAATAAGAGTTTGATCCTTGACTTCCAATCGGAATGCTAAATTCATATGTCAGGGGATAAGATAGTCCATAATCAACATGGGTCTGATGGTCAATGGAGATCACTGTCACGTTTCGTGCGGTCCTCTCAACAGCAACAATGGGTCTTAGAATATCATTCCCAAACATGAGAGATGGAATGACGATCACCAACAATAAGGATTTATGATAATGGTAAAGGCTCATTCTTTTTTCAGATATGAAGACCTGATCATTAGCATTTCAGATAGTTGGAAACACAAGGGTGGATCATCGAATTCATTCTCTGATACATCGTAATAGATAAAATTCCTCCAATCGTATCCAGATTCACACATGGATTCGTGGTCAATGGATTCAAAGTAGTTATTATTGAGTTTTAGATAGGAGAGATCCAAAGATCTCAACAGATGGTCTGGGATCTCTCCAAAAAATTTATTATCAAAAAGACCAAGATACTCTAAATGGGGTAATTGTGTTATCTCTTCTGGAATCGTTCCCGTTAATTCATTTCCAAATAGTGCAATGGATCTCAGTTCCTTTGCATTGCCTAGTTCTCTTGGTATGATACCCTTAAGGTTATTACCACTCAAACTCAAGAATTCCAATCTCTGAAGGTCACCAAGTTCCATTGGGATGAATCCGCTTAACTCATTATCCCACAGGTTCAAATACTCAATTTTTGAAAGCCTAGAGATGGATTCACTCAAGTATCCATTGATCTTATTATCGCTCAAATTAAGATGAGTAAGATCCTCTAACATGAATATCTGATAGGGTAACTCACCCGAAAATTGATTATTTGATAACCAT
>CAYZJY010000133.1:0-3411 GCA_964478995.1 uncultured bacterium | reverse complement strand
TCATCAAATCTTGTATTTAGTTCATCCCATGTATAATTGCCTTGCATGGAGCCTAAAGGGAAATCGCGAGAGATAGCAGATTGATTCCTTGATCTATAATGTAAAGTAAGATCTGATACCAATATTTCAAGATCTATTCCTCTTGATAGCAATTCAATAGTATCATCATCTTTTACAGTTAGATCTACAAATACACCTGGTTTCCCCGTTATGTGATCTAATGGGACACCCAAGTTTCCTATGACCTCCATGGTCTCAGAGGTTGGATCATATACCCTAATTGATTGATATACATCTTGAGCAAAGATCAAATAATTAAATAGAGTCAGAACATAAAAAAAGGATGCATGTTTTTTCATTCTTCTATGTGTTTGATCTTATCCAATCCGTGGTGACAGATTTAGGACGAGTGATAGGTATGCCTAATGCACGTTCCCAGACCATTTGCGATATCATGCCCATGGTCCGCGATATGCTAAAGAGCACTGTATAAAAATTGAATTCTTTCAATCCATAATAATAGAGCAAGGACCCAGAAGCCGCATCAACATTGGGCCAAGGATTCTTGGCCTTGCCATGTTCTTGAAGCACATCTGGAACAACCTTGAAAAGCAGATCCACAATTCCAAACACGTCATCACCTTTTATATGCTCTTGTCCAAATTTCACAAATGCTGAAAATCTTGGATCTGGACATCGAAGTACAGCATGTCCATAGCCAGGAATTACTCTACCACTATTCAATCGACTCCAACAATATTCCCTGAGACCAGCTTCAGTTGGTAGACCATCAAACTGATCTCTGACACTTAAGACAAATTTGAGGCATTCTTGATTTGCTAGTCCATGAAGAGGACCTGCTAGGCCATTTAGACCTGCACATACTGAGTAGTAGGGATCAGACAACGCTGAAGCAACTGTATGTGATGCAAAGGCACTCACATTCCCACCTTCATGATCACAGTGCAACATAAAATATAACTGCATCAATTTATGGAAATCACCAGTCTCATCTGGTAGACCAATCATATGAACGAAATTACCTGCCCAGTCCTTATTGGAATCTGGTAAAATCCTATCTCCCTTGTTAAACCTCATTCTGTAGATTCCAGCACCAAGAGCAGGTAATTTGGCAAGTAACCTTATCCCATCTGCAAGAATTGCTTCCCAGTATTCAGATTTTTGCATTCCCTCATCATAACGTTTTCTGAAAACGCTTTCTCCCTGCATGGCAAGAATACCTGTATTGAACATGGTCATTGGATGGGCATCATCAGGCATCTCATCCAGCACATTCCACACATAGTCTGGAATATTTAGATGTGCAGAAAACTCATCCTTGAGATCATTGAGTTCTGTTGAATCAGGGAGTTTTCCTGTTAAAAGGAGAAAAAATACCTCTTCAGGTAAAATATGCGTGATCTCTAGTAATGGGATTCCTCTAATGATCAATCCTTTTTCAGCCGATACTGAAGATGTATCACAAACAAATGCCTTTATTCCCCGCAAACCAGAGTAGGCTTGCGCAACAGACACATCGCTAATCTTTTCATCGCCCTTTTCTTTGATGAGTTGCTTAATCTCATCCTGAACGATTGGAATCTGATTTTTTAACTCATTTTTTAATAGGTTCATTATCCATACCCCAAAATTTTGTCCATTTGCATATGTTTAAATTTAATCAATCAATGCTTTAACTTACTTACTTAATCTAACAAACGAACGACTAGTCCCGACCTTAGTTTTGGTTCAAACCAGGTTGACTTTGGTGGCATCACCTTCCCCTTATCTGAAACATCTAATAGGTCATCGATTAATACTGGATAAAGTGCAAAGGCAACTTTTGCATCTGATTGACATCTACGTTCCAATTCTTCCAGGCCTCTTGCGCCACCAACAAAGTCAATTCTATCATCAGTGCGTGGATCATTGACCTGAAGAATTGGGTCAAGAATATGCTCTTGAAGAATTGAAGCATCTAACCCAAGAACCGAATCTTCACTTAGGATATGCTTATGGGCCTTTAAGGCATACCATTGCCCACTCAAATACATCGAGAAATTTAGTCTTTCATCTGGTGACTTTCGATTCGATAGATTGTTCACTTGGAAATTACTTTGCAATTTATTTAAAAATTGTTCCTCATTGAGGCCTGCTAGATCTTTCACCAACCTATTATATCCAAGTATTTTGACCTCATCATGAGGAAAGATAGTTGCCAAAAAATAATTATAGGGTTCATTCCCATCATGGTCTGGATTATCGCTTGCGCGTATCTTTTGAATTCGAGAGGCAGATGCTGCACGGTGGTGCCCATCGGCAATGTAGAGACAATCAATGGCTTGAAAGTAGGATCTCATGTTAGATAAGAATTCTTCATCTTTGACCTTCCATAGCGAATGAATCGTATTATCCTCTGCTTTAAAAGAAATATCTTTTTCACGCGATGTGATGATTGATAAATGATCCTTGAAATCACCATCATTTCTGAAAGTGAGGAATACCGGACCTGTATTTGCTCCAGTTTTTTTGATATGCAAGGTCCTATCATCTTCTTTTCCAGGACGAGTGAATTCATGTTTTTTTATTAATGAATCATCATATTCTTCCACTGATACAGCTGCAATAATACCAGTTTGGACATGACTGTTCATTGATATCTGGTAAACGTAGAAGGAATCATCTTTTTCTTGGATAAAAGTTCCATCTGACATGAAACCCTTCAGATTCTTCGAAGCGTGATCATGTAAAACATCCTTCTTAGGTTCATTTGTTTTTAAAAAGTCAACTTCAGGCTTGATCACTCTCAAAAAGGATTTCTTATTTCTCTTGACCATTGTTCTTGCTTCATCGGAGGATAGTACATCATATGGTGGCGAGGAAACAATTTTTGCCAATGATGAGGGTGGTAAGCACCCTTTGAAGGGTAATATCTTGGCCAAAATAATACTAATTCTTAAATAATTTTCGGGCGGATTCTAAATCTTCAATGAAATCTATCTCTAGACAAGGGTATATAGTAACATCAATGTAATGAACATTTAGTTTGTCAAGTAACGGCTGAATAGCAGCCTCAAAATAATCATTCTTTCCACCTGCATCGATTAACTTCTTAAGAGAGTTTACAAAATGTTCAATGAATTCTTTGGAGAATTTGGCTACCCCAATGAATTCTCCCAAACAATGGTCTTCAATGAGATCTTTTCCAATTGCAACTACTTTATTTTCACCTCCATCAATTACCTTGACCTCCTCCCTCCCACATGGTTTCACATCTACGGCCAATGCATTTTCATAACTTGAATGAAATAATTTCGCCAATAATTCCTTTGGATATACTACATCTGCATTCATTAGTAGATGTTCTGTATCGAGTTTTTCTTCGGCCTCATAAACAGAATATGCAGTATT
>CAYZJY010000132.1:0-3552 GCA_964478995.1 uncultured bacterium | reverse complement strand
AACAATCTATTTTGAATCAAAGATATCTCTCTACCCTGCTGGTGAGTTAAGCCAAGGCGGAGGAGTCCTGGGCGATTTTCAAGGTCTTGCGAAATCTTTTGGGCTTGGTGGACTAGCAAGTGCACCTACCTATAACATACCTGATATTATTAAAAGTAGAAGATTAAAAAAGGACATAGTGCTTAGGAAATGGCAGACAAAAGAATATCCAGAAGGTTCCAATTTGATCAAATATTGGGAATTGGATAAGCCTTCCTTCTTTTCACCGATGAAATGGTTTAGATCATTTTTACCAAGCGGTGGGTTCAATACCAGTAAAGTAGATAAAGAGACTTATGAAGCAATTCTTGAATTGGATGAGTTGATTTCTGTAAAAGAAGATATCTCTGGACTGATATCAGTTACGGTTTTGATGGAAGACCCGCAATTAGCATCAGACATAGCAAATTATATTGCAGAATATGTCAAAAGTTTTATTTCTGTAGAACAAAAGAGGGAAGCATCAAGGAATAAGATCTTTGTTGAAAAACAAATGGAAGATGCAAAAACACAAACTGAAGACTCTGAAGATTCGTTAACTGATTTTAGAAAAAGCCACCCAATCAGGTTAGATACACCATCCATAGAGATGATGAGAGAAAGGCTCCAAAGTACAGTTGAGGAGAATCGTGCAGTTTACATAACACTTAGGCAGCAATTTGAAATAGCAAAGATTGACGAAGCAAAAGAAAGATTGCTTATTAATGTTTTAGATACGGCTGAACCTGCTGTAAAAAAAGCAAAGCCAAAACGTACTTTGATTGTCATTCTATCGTTTATATGTGGTATCCTCTTAGCTATCCCGTACACCCTATATCTTGATAGAAGATAAGGTTAATACGAAAATTAATTCCTCGCTAAGTAAACGCCTGATAAAAAATTCATTTTATACGGGCCTATCGCTAGCTTTTGTAGGTATCATCCCATTCGCATTTAACTTTTTGGTTGCAAGGACCTTTGGTAAAGAGACTCTGGGTTCAATAAATATTGCTCTCAGTTTTTGCCTCATAATAACCATTTTTGTAACGAATTTTTTTGGAAGTTCTGGAAACAAATACCTTGCAGAATATCGGGGCAGCAAAAACCTAAAACAATTTACCTTAGTTTTTAAAATAATGATCATGGGCCCAATAATTATATTAACCATTATTGGTGCGATACTGATAGGAAATTGGGATTATTTTTCTCATAGTTTTTCTTTACAACCTAATTTACTATTTCCATTGGTATCCTATATTTTTGCTAGGTCATTTTACATACTTTTTAGACGTGCACTTTATGGTGCTGATCTAGTTAGACCTTATGCATTTAATGAGGTTACATCTGCCATAGTCATGTTAAGTGCACTTATTTATGTTTGTTTTTCAAATCAATCTACCCTGCTCATAGAGTGTTATATATTATCTTACTCAATATTTATTATTTTAGGATTAAAGACATTCATAAAAAATTTTAAATCCATAACACATGGAATGGTATCGAATGGTGATGTAAAAAATAAAGAAGTAATCAAAATTTTTGCTAATTATGGCTTTGTAAGTATGATCGGCACAGTGGCCAGTACTAGCACAGGTTACATATCAGTAATCATTATTGGAATGTATTTAAATCACTCAGATGCTGGACTCTATTCCTCAGTCTTATCTATAATTAGCATATTGATGTTTATGCCTAAACTTTTTACTCAGGTTTTTTTACCTGAGTTTTCAAAACTGTTTGGAGAGGGAAATAAACGACAGATCTTTCAAATCTTTGATTATACGAACTCATTAATGTTGGCTATTTCTGCCATAATTTGTTTATCAGTATTTTTTTTCGCGGAATATATCTTATCTGCTTTTGGAACTGATTTTACCAATGCAGCCATAATTTTACAGATAATGTTGCCCAGTGTATTTATAAGGATGATATCAATACCTTTTGTTTCATTCCTATCGGGTACTCAGTATGTACTCTATCCAAACATTGGTGGAATAATTATCCTTCTTGTATCAACATTATGCTGGGTTATACTTGTACCCGATTATCAATTAAAGGGTATCGCCATTGGCTATACTTCTGGAATTATCGTAGGAATTGGATATCAAATAATAACTGCAATTTTTAAGATAAAATCCTTCAGCGAAGAAGATAGATAATACCATTATATGATCAAATTAAACGTAGTTATAAAGTACTATCTGTTTTCATTTCTTCTGATTGATGCTTTTAGTGGATTTATCCGTATCTATTCAGGCATAACAAATCCAATATTCAATGTAGGTTTTTGGATTAGAGGGCCTATTCTTTTTATGCTATTTTTTTATTATCTCGTTCAATTAAAAAATAAAAAAATCTATTTTGATGAATTTTTATCACTTATCATGTTTGGATATTTCATTTTTAACCTATTCCTTAATTATTCCATTAGCCCATCAACAAGAATGATCGCTGAAAACATCCCATATGTACTTCGACAGCAATTCTTGATATTTTTGCTAGTATACATAAGAAATAGAATCATTATAACAGAGGAATTGGTAAAAAAAATAGTCACAATTAATTTTACAGTTCTTACCCTTAATCTTGCCATTGGTTACTTTCTTGGCTTTGGACTTGAGTCATATAGATTTTCTGGTACCTCTAAGGGAATGTTCCAAGGCGGAAATCCTGTTTCTATATTAAATCTTGTTTTCTTTACATATTTTCTGATGGATGGCAATATTAGAAGATACATTGTTCAAATTTCCCTAACTTTTTTTAATGGTTTTGTGATTGCCTCAAAAAGTGTCTTTGGATTTATAATACCAATTTTCTTCGCATTAAAAAGACGATACTTAAGTTTGAATAAAATTATCATTTACAATGTAATGGCTTTAACCATCCTTGTTTCCTTTGATTATGGTACAACAAAAGCCGTAGAACTTTACGAAGATCGATTTGGCCTCAATATTAGAAAGTCCATTGCGGCTGCTGAAAAAGTTGGTGGGCTATACGCCAATAAGACATTGAATAATATTGCTTCCGTTAACTTTAGAAGATATGCATCAATGAATATCCAAATGGAGGAATCAATTAAGGCATTTAACTCTACGATATTTGGCATTAGCCTTTCTGGACAAAATATTTTCTGGGAAAAAAGAGGAGAATTCATTTTTCGTCATGCATCTATGGACTTTTTTGATTTTTATTTTAAATATGGGATGGTTGGCTTAATCCTTTTCTCTTTAATTCTTTTTAATAATTATAAGTTATATATCTCAAAAATATTTAATAGAGATGGATTAGTTTTTATTTTATTCTTTCTTTATGCTTTCTTTGGTGGGCATGTTATTGATTCAGTCACTTCAGGCAGTTTATTCTTTTTTTTCCTAGGAAAAATTTCAAAAAGAGAAATAGTGCATTAGGTTAAAACTAAAGATTCTTTTATAATTAATTATGCAAATGGTAAAAATCGGTATAATCTGCAATAGTTATCCAACTGAAAAAAATAGAACAAACCAAATTTTCATCAAAAATCTAGTAGATGAATTC
>CAYZJY010000131.1:0-3582 GCA_964478995.1 uncultured bacterium | reverse complement strand
GTAGATGTTCTGTATCGAGTTTTTCTTCGGCCTCATAAACAGAATATGCAGTATTGGTCTCAAAATAATGATGGTTTATAACAAAATGAAAGTTTAGATCTGGAAAATATTTTTTAACATTCATTATTAGCATTTCGCGATGATAACCAACGATCATGGTAATTTCTTTAACACCTAGGTCACTTAGGGCCTCCAACTGATAATGGATAATTGGTTTCCCTTCTACCTCCAATAGGCATTTAGGTATGTCATATGTATGTGGATAAAGCCTTCTTGATACACCTGCTGCGAGTATTAATGCTCTCATGATAAAATAAAATTACTGATTTGTTATTTCATTGACAGCAACTTCTATGTCAAATCTAGATATTTCTTTTATGCATGATCTATCATTTTCTAGATCTTTACACAACTCACCCAAACACGGACTACAATGCTTGATGATCTTTGTGTTTTTTCCTATCGGTGATGTTACGGCATCTACCCCCACTCCAAAAAAAGAAATCGTAGGAAGCCCCATTGCTGCTGATATATGACCAAGACCACTATCAGTCGCTAAAATGTAATTGCAAACTGAAATGAGCGCAATTGATTCCCTGAGAGAATACTTACCGCAAATAGATCTAATTGAGACACCACTACAATCATCGAGCAATCTTTCCCCCTTTGCAATTTCATTTCTTGATCCAAATACAAGATAATCATTTTTTGATTTTTTTATCCATTGTATCAACACATCACTAGGGATGTTCCTATTGTTTGCAACACTAAATGGGAATAGGGCAATAGGATTATTTAAATCAATTTTTTCCATTTCTTTTTCTGCCCATGCATTTTCAGATTTCGTTAAATGAATTTCTGGAACATGCAAAACCTTAGAATTCTCCCCAATTAAATTCAAATATTTTTTTGATCGATGAATGCCTTTTCTCGATAGCGGTCTAACATCTGTTAAAAAGATTGATCGCATTTGTGCACCATAGCCACATCTATGTTTAGCGCCAGATAGCCATAGAATAAAAGCACTTCTAAACGAATCGGTCAATGTATAAAACTTATCAAAATCAAGTTTCTTAAGACTTCGTCCAGTTCGAATAATATTAGCAAGACCAGTTAACTCCGCTTTGGGAAATGGCATTATGTCATTCACGGCAGGGTGATTCTCATAAACTCCAGAGACCCAATCTTTGCATATGATGATAATTTCTGCATCTTGTTCCTGGATTCTCAATGATTGGATAAAAGGGATTGCAAGGACTGAATCACCAATCCAATTTGGACTATAAATACCGATTCTCATTTTAATAATTTTCTATTGCATCTACTAATCTATAAGATGCCTTACCATCAGTTTTATATAGATAATTCCTAGAGGCAGCTATCCTTTTAATGACATCTCATCCATATTATCAATTGCATAATACACTCTACCTAGGAGGTCTTCAGGGTCTGATATTTGATATGCGAAATCAACATCTTTTTGTCTATTGATATCCATTTTTCTCCAAAAACGTTTTTTAAATACTCTATGCTTAAGTTTTAGATCATAACATTGTACTTGGATGATAGGCCTATTCATTGGTAGAAACTCAAACATGGTTGATGATATGTCAGTGATAAGTATGTCTGCTATCCTATAATATGGGATAATATCATAATCTTCATTAGATAAGAGGTAGATGCCTTGGTTACCTTTTGCTAATTCCTGAAATATGATATTCTGATAATAATATTTTTTTTGTTCCCAACTAAATCCATGAAGTTTAATAATCACATTATGGTCTTTGCTTAACTCAGGAAAAAAATGGTGGATTCTATCTATTGATGTAGGATAAAAACTTGGCGCATATAATAAAGTCTTTTTTGTAGAATCAATTTTTAGCATGGATCTGATTTCTTCCACTTTATCATCAGATAGTGTGAACAACCTATCCAGTTTTGTAAATCCAGTTAATGATAGGTTATCATAGCCATGGGTCTTTAACTCATTAAATCTCTCCATTGACTCAACCGATCTTATGTCGATTCGGTCATCAATATCATTGTAATACGACTGCTTTAACCCTATTCCATGGTAGACCATTACTACTAATGTCTCTGGCGAGATTATTTGCTTCAATTGACCTATGTTACCAACAATGATTATATCATAGTTTTCCTTTGATATCGTACTGATTCGTTCTTCCTCGGTATCAGCAGTTATGAATGGTATGCCCATGTCAGAACAAGAGTTGGACAAAATCTTTTCTTGAATAGATGATGAACGCTTTGGAATGGATACATTGATCACATAAGTCTTGCGTTTTACCAATTCTTCGATAACTGGCAGAAAATTTGGCCAATAATAGAGGTGATGAGTCTCAAACAATACTTTTTTCATTTAAATTCCAATCTCTTCAATATCTCATCTCGAACTCTCAATGAGGCCTTGCCATCAAGTTGAAATAGCATTTTCCTTTTATGCTCCTCCATGGCAGATATTTTTGATTTCACCTTATTTAAGGCTTCATCAATAACATGGGGTAATTCATTTGGTTTGTTTGCCTCAAAGCAAAATTCAGATATTTCTTTTTCCATCTGCTCATTCAACCTTGCCCTGTATAGCCTATTTTTGAAAAGACGATGTGATAATTTGAGTTTATAAAATCGATTGACCAATACAGGCTTATCCATAGCTAGCATCTCATAAATGGTGCTACTAGCCTCAGTTATGAGAAGGTCGGATATTTTATAGAATGGTGTGATATTATACATTTCAGGTGGTATGAGATGAACATGATCAAAACTATCTGCAATTCTATTAAAAAGCCCTCTTTGTTTTTTATGGTTTATACCAGCAAATTTATTCATAAAGGTTGTCCAGAGATGAGGCTTAATCAATAGATTATGATCGCTTGTGTAATCTCCTAGTTTGGCCGCGATCAACTCGAATGAACTCGGATAAAAAGTAGGAGCAAATAATATTGTTTTTTTACTAGTATCCAAATTGAATTTATGAATTAAGGAATCACCATCTATTTTATTCTCTTGGAATAGATAATCCAATTTCATGAAGCCAGTGAGTGCTAGATCTGTCTCTATCCCTTTTTTCCTTAACTGATCCATTCTATAGGGGCCTTCAACAAATCGAATATCAAGACGGGCATGATTGTCGCGCCAATAAGAGGGTTTTATTCCAATTCCATGGTATGCCATCCCAACAATCGTATCTTCATTGACAAACTGGTCAATATCATACCGAGACCATCCACAAATAAATACGTCTAGATCAAGGTCTCTTATATTTTTTTTTCTTTCCTCTTCGTTATCTCCAGAAATGAATTCACCTGATTTATCATTTAGTATGCTGCTACATAATTCATATTCTTTTTTAGGTATTGCCCTTGATGTGGAATGATACATCACAAACCTATCATCATGTGCCAAAAGTTCTATTAGCGGTTCAAACTGAGGTAAGTGATATAAATGAAAACTATCAAAAAGAATCGAATATTTTTTCCCCATTTTATTAATCCAAATAGATTTAAAAGATAAATTCTATCTAATTATCAAATTGGATATCATATAACCTATGGTATATCC
>CAYZJY010000130.1:0-3590 GCA_964478995.1 uncultured bacterium | reverse complement strand
GCCCTGAACGCCTCTACCCCCGCGTCTTTGGGTTCTGTATGTATTCAGAGCGGTTCTCTTTATGTATCCCTTATGAGTTATTGTAAGGACAACCTCTTCTTCAGCAATCATGTCTTCCATTGAAAAATCCATGTCAACCGGAATGATTTCAGTTCGCCTTTCGTCTCCATACTGGTCTCTTATCTCTAGCATTTCATTTTTTATGATGTTCATGCGTTGGCTCTTGCTTTCCAATATTCCCTTGAGGTGGGCGATGTGCTTAATCAGTTCTTTGTATTCACCAACAACCTTGTCAACCTCAAGGCCTGTGAGTTTTTGTAGTCGCATATCCAAAATTGCCTGTGATTGTATTTCAGAAAGGTTAAAACCGTTCATTAGCCCTTCCTTTGCCATCGCGGGGTCTTTGCTTCCTCGAATTATTTCAATAACCTCATCTATGTTGTCTAGCGCTATTTTTAGACCCTCAAGTATGTGCGCTCGGGACTCTGCTTCTTTTAGTTCAAACTCTGTTCGGCGAACAACGATCTCATGCCTAAAATCAATGAAGTGTTGTAATATGGTCTTTAGGGACATTATTTTGGGAACACCACCAACCAGTGCCAATAAAATAATTCCAAAAGTGTCTTGTAGTTGTGTGTGTTTGTAAAGTTGGTTTAATATCACCTCGGGGACTGCATCTCGTTTTGTCTCTATCACGACCCGTATTCCATCTTTATCTGATTCATCCCTCAGGTCTGTGATACCCACCACCTTCTTGTCTCGAACAAGGTCTGCTATTTTCTCTACCAAATTGGCCTTGTTAGTCTGGTAGGGGACCTCTGTAACAACAATACTGTCTTTTCCGTTTTTGTTAGATTCGATGTGTGCTCTTGCTCGCATCTTAATCTTACCGCGGCCTGTTTCGTAGGCATCCTTTAGGCCATCCATACCCATGATCAGGCCAGCCGTTGGAAAGTCTGGGCCTTTTATGTGTTCCATAAGTTTTTCGGTGGACACGTCTGGGTTGTCTATTGTCTCAACCAGACCATTGATGATTTCTATTAGATTGTGTGGAGGAATTTTTGTTGCCATGCCTACGGCTATTCCCTCAGATCCATTTATCAACAGCGCCGGAACAGAAGAAGGAAGGACAGAGGGTTCTTTTAGGGTTTCGTCAAAATTTGTTTCCCACTGCACAGTATCCTTTTCCAGGTCTTTTAACATTTCACTAGAGAGTTTGGTCATGCGAGATTCTGTATATCTCATGGCTGCAGCATTGTCACCGTCAATGGACCCAAAGTTTCCTTGTCCATCAACAAGTTCATATCTCATTGAAAAGTCTTGTGCCATTCTAACAAGGGCATCATAAACAGAGCTGTCTCCGTGGGGGTGATATTTTCCCAAAACATCTCCAACAATTCTTGCTGATTTTTTATAAGGACGATTCCAACTAGAGCCCAGCTCGCTCATCCCAAATAATATTCTTCTGTGTACTGGCTTTAGGCCATCACGAACATCTGGAAGCGCTCTGGAAACAATTACCGACATGGAGTAATTGAGGTAACTCTCCTTCATTTCATCTACAATATCTCTTGGAAGTGTATTGTCTCTATTAAAATCAACCATTATAGTTTTCCCTTGGTGTTTATATGTCGAGGTTTACGACAAATTTTGCGTTTTTCTCAATAAATGTTCTTCGAGCCTCTACATCGCTCCCCATAAGGTTTTGGAATGTTTCGGCTGCTTCAGCTGCGCTCTCAACAGTGACCTGCATTAGCGTTCTTGTTTCTGGGTCCATTGTGGTCTCCCATAGTTGACCTGGATTCATTTCACCAAGGCCCTTGTAGCGCTGTAGGCCCACCTTGGTGTTTTTGTTTTCTTTTTCCATCCTTTCTATCATTAGGTCTCTTTCATTATCGTCATAGGCATAATATTCTTTTTTGCCTTGTGAAACCCTATATAGGGGAGGCAGGGCTAGATATAAATAGCCACCGTCTATTATTTCTTTCATCTTCCTATAAAAGAACGTTAACAAAAGTGTTCGTATGTGCGAACCGTCAACGTCTGCATCGGTCATAATTATTATCTTGTGATATCTTAATTTTTCAATATCAAAATCTCCTGGAGATTTTTCTCCATCCTCATCAATGGAGCCACCAAACCCGGCTCCAAGTGCTGTGATAATAGACTGAACCTCATTATTAGAAAGAAGTTTGTCAATCCTTGCCTTTTCTGAGTTTATGACCTTGCCTCGAAGGGGGAGAATTGCTTGTATTTTTCTATCTCTTCCCTGTTTGGCAGAGCCTCCAGCAGAATCACCCTCAACTAAATATAACTCACAAAAATTTGGGTCTCTGTTGGAGCAATCCGCAAGTTTCCCAGGAAGAGAAGACCCGCCAAGTGCACTTTTTCTTCGAATAAGTTCTCTTGCTTTTTTTGCTGCACTTCTACTTCTTGCGGCTAGAAGGGCCTTTTCTATAACCTTCCGGCCTATTGATGGGTTTTGTTCTAAAAAGTCCAGAATTCCTTCATATACGACCTTATCAACAATGCCTTTTATTTCTCCATTTCCCAACTTCGTTTTGGTTTGTCCTTCAAATTGGGGCTCTGCAACCTTTACACTAAGTATCGCGGTAAGCCCTTCTCTAAAATCTTCACCGGTTAATGAAATCTTTTCATTCTTTTTTGCCTTTATCAAGTTGTTTTTTGATGCGTGATTGTTCATTGCGCGGGTAAGAGCAGATCTAAACCCAGAAAGGTGTGTACCGCCCTCAATGGTGTTTATGTTATTTACAAACGTGAAAATATTATCATTGTAAGAGTGGCTATACCTCAGAGCAACATCAACGGGAACCTCACCGGAATCGTTTTTAACTGTTATTACCTTGTTGTGAAGGGGGTTGTTGTTTTCATCAAGATATTTAACAAAATCACTCAGGCCGCCCTTGAACTTAAACGAATCTGTTTCTCCGTCTTCTACTCGCTCATCTCGAAGAACTATCTCTAGGCCACTATTAAGATATGCTAATTCGCGAAGGCGTTCGGCTATTATGTCATATTCAAAATCTATGGATTTGAATATTGCCTTGTCGGGAAAGAAACATACTCTTGTTCCTGTTTTTTTTGCCTTACCGGTAACCTTTAGTTTGTTTTGAGGGTCACCAATTTTATAGTCTTGCCTGTGTACTTTTCCGTCTCTTTTTACCTCAACCCATAGCCACTCTGACAACGCATTAACAACCGATACCCCAACTCCGTGCAGACCACCGGAAACCTTATATGAGCCTTTGTCAAATTTTCCACCGGCATGTAGTACGGTCATAACAACCTCAACCGCTGGTTTTTTTTCTTCCTTGTGGATGTCAACCGGAATACCTCGACCATTATCATCAACAGTAACTGAGCCATCTGGATTAAAAGTAACCACAACCCTAGTACAAAAACCCGCCAGCGCTTCATCAATGGAATTATCAACAACCTCATAAACCAGGTGGTGGAGACCTCTTTTACCAACGTCTCCTATGTACATTGCTGGGCGCTTTCTTACCGCCTCTAACCCCTCTAATACCTTTATGCTTTCTGCGCTATATTTTTTGTTTTGTTGTTCTGCG
>CAYZJY010000129.1:0-3701 GCA_964478995.1 uncultured bacterium | reverse complement strand
ACAAGTATTCTGCCATTACTAAAATGCCGCTGGCTATTGGCAGGGTGTAATCTGCACCGATGGTAGTCATTCTGATTGCGGATCTATCGGAAGTGATTAAAGCACTTTCATTCCAAAATCCAAAGAATCCATCATAGCGATAATCCATGGCTAAACGGTTGTGAGAACCTGAAACTGGAATACCAATTTGGCCAATTGTCTGTTTGGACTTTGAAGGATCCTGGTGATAGGTTAATCCCCATTCTCCTAATGAGTTGGAAACTTCCGCTCGACTTCCATAGGAAAGAGTATCCTGATCATTGTTGATCGCCCATGACAATAACGATAAAGAATTAGAAGGAAACCATTGTAGCCTCAATGCTTCCACGCCATCCGTTTGCCCAGTGGGGTCCTTCAGATCAATCGTATCAAACCAGGAAAGGGAACGTAAAACAAAAGAGGGACCAAACACAATTTTCTGCAAGCCTAGTCTGGCTTCTAGTTTTTCGCTGGAGTACCGGATCCAGTAGCGGTGATGAGATTCATTGTTATGCAATAGGGTATTACCGGAATAGGCTCTGTCTAATTGATAGGCCCATTCTATATCCATTGATCGGTCATTGGATAACAATTTCATCATTGAAAATGTAGGTATGTAACCTATGGTCGATTCAATAGATGACGAACCGTCTGGAATGTCATTACTGGTTAATCCACTTAGAACAAATTGACCCTTGGTGGCAATGATCTGTGCAGAGATAAGAACATGAAATATGAATCCAATTAAAAAGGTTTTGAAATAGTTCATTCTATTGCTTGCTATTGTTTGGTAGTACTAGGCAAAGTGCAGGTAAAAGAGTTAGGTCACAAAGAAGTGCTGTACCGATCATTCCTGCAGATAATAGACCGAATTGATAGGTTGGTAAAAAAGCAGATAGTAATAGTACGGAGAAACCAGATACTAAAATTGTTGTGGTTATCATCAATGCAGATCCTGTATTCATTATGGTCACTTTTATTGCCTCAGCTCTTGTCATTCCTTGTTTCAATTCTTTTCTATATCGAAGTAGGAAATGTAAACTATCATCAACAGCAATGCCAAGGGCAACAGAGAAGGTCATTGCTGTGGGAGGCCTTATGGATATTCCTAACCAAGATAAAATTCCCAATACTGTGAAAATAGGTATTAGGTTTGTAATAAGGCTTGCAAATAAGATCGTTTTTTTTCGGAACATGAATGCCATGATCATACTTATGAATAACAGTGCCATACCTAGACTGTTTACAAGTGATTGAACTAGATAGTCATTGGTTCTAAGAGCAACAACCGTTGTCCCTGTACATTCAATTGATAGGTAGGCAGGAAAGGATTTTTCAAGTGAATCTAATTTAGCATAGATCTTTTCCATCTGTGAAGATGTTCTGTTTTCAATCAAGCCCGTTATCCTTAAGATACTCTGTTCCTTATCCACCAATTTTAATTGTTGCTTGTCTCTTACATCCAATATCTGATTCATCATTTCAGAGTTATAGGAGATAGAATCACCATCACCACGAATACGCTTTACAGATTCAATAAATGTTGACAATGAAAAGAATCTACTGTTTTTGAGTTCTTGATTTAGTAGGTCTTCCATATCGTTCAAAAAGGCAATTATTTCTGGGTCAAGTACTGTTTTTTTCTTTTCCTCATTTTCCTTGTCCAATCTTAATAAAACTTCAAATGGTAGAACCCCCCCAAAATATTTTTCTGTCATTTTAAGATCGTGGTATAGTTTGTTTTGTGGTCTGAGGTCGTCCATCAATGATGCATCTGTGGATAGGTCCTTGATCTTGTAAATAGATGTGAATGATATCAAAAGAGGGATGATTATGAATCCCCATGGATGCTTTGGAATCATATTTGAGAGCCAGTTTAGAAACGGAGAAAATGTTTGCCTCTCATCTGTTTCAAATGATTCAAAAATCATGATGCCTGACGGGACTAGGATTATGGAAATTAGCCATGCTATCATTACTCCCAATGCAATCTCCATCCCAAATTCTTGAACAATGCTTATGGATGTTGTCATCAATGCAATAAACCCAATGGAAGTTGTGATACTTGTAAGAAATATGACCTTGGACATTTGTACCATGGTCATAAGCATTGATCTATGTGGATTTGAGTAGTCCTTGGAAAGGTTCTCTCTGAATCGTGCTTGGATATGGATTGCATCACTTATGCCAATGATAAAAAGAAGTGTCGGCACTATGTATGTCATGATATTGATTTCTAAATTAAATAAACCCATTATCCCGAGTAACCATGTTACTGTAGTTAATACTGTCAATAATGGTAATGCAACAAAGACCCAGTTTCGAAACACATATCCTAGCAAAGAGACCAATATTATTGCGATTGGGGGTAAGAAAACAAAGTTGTCTCTAAGCATGTATCCTACATACTCTGTTCTTAGCACTGAAACGCCTGAAAACGTCCAAGTAGGTGAAGTGTCCAAAGCAAGTTTTTTAATTTTTTCCAATACAGCACTGCGATCCTGATGGTTATTTGCAACGTCTGATAGAGTAATCAAGAATGCGCCAAATCTGAGATCTTTTGATAAAATACGGGACCCAATAGATGGGTCTGATTGAATGTATTTTAATTTTTGTAGTATGGTGTCTCTGTTCCAAGCATAATCATCATTATGTATGTCTCCTAACCATGCTTTCGTATCTACATCGCTCAGGCTAAAGATCGAAACTACTCTAGAGACTCCATCAATATCATCCATTTCATAGGATAGGTCCTCCAATTCTTTGAAGAGATCTCTACTGAGAGCGTCGATCGGTTGATATATGATCGTTATGACATTATCCTCACGACCAAATAAATCTCGAAAGGAAAAATACTGTTCTACGGCTGGATCATCTTGCGAGAATAGATGCTCGATCGAGAAATCTATGTTAAGGTTTGGTATGAACATTGCCCACATCATTGTGAGTCCAATGACACTTGAAAATGTGATTCGTGGATTTGCTATGATTATTCGAAAGAACTTTTCAATCATTGATCAATAGAGGATATAAATAAGGTAATAAAAATATTAATTAAACATTATATCAGGTCACTGTAATTCATTTAATTAGTGACCATCAAAGAGATTGCTTTACTATGATTCATTATTCATCCAAGTGGGATAGAGGTCTAATAGATTCATTGTAATTGGGCCAGGATTCCCAACTCCAATTTGTGTATTGTTCACTTTTACAACCGGTATTATTCCAGAACCACTGTTGGTCAAGAATACCTCATCTGCCCCACCAAGATCAAGTAGTTTCAATTTACTATAATTGACAGGATGAGGTGAGTTCATTATGATCATTTGCCTAGTTATCCCTGGGAGTACGTCTTTTTCACGAGTATATAGATCATTGTTTTTTACCCAAAAGACATTACTTCTACTTCCTTCAAACACTTGATCATCTTCATCGATTAGAATGGCATCAAAACAGTTATTATCTTGGGCGATCTCATAGGCATTCAAACACACACTATAGTTTGTTGTTTTAATATGCGGGTCTTTTCTTTGTGCAGGAATCGAAATAACTGATACTCCGCTATATATGTTATGATCAAGGTCAAGCGGGGTTGTGTAGATGATTATCTTTCCTGGAACCAATAATATTCTAGCCCGCTGTTCCGGGTCTGGAAATTCCTTTATGACCTGATCGATCAT
>CAYZJY010000128.1:0-3710 GCA_964478995.1 uncultured bacterium | reverse complement strand
AACATCGTTGATGTTGTCCAAAAGAAATCAACACCTTTCAAAAAACCGAGAAATAATGGTGGGTCACCGAGTGGGGTTAGTGAGCCACCTATGTTTGCCACAAGAAAGATAAAGAAAACTATCACATGTACTTTATTCTTCCGTTGTTCATTGGCCCTGATCAATGGACGAATAAGCAACATCGCTGCTCCTGTAGTACCCATCCAACTTGCTAAAGAAGTACCAATTAATATTATGATGGTATTTAGCATGGGTGTTCCAACCAATGTACCTTTTAATTGAACACCACCTGATATTGTAAAAAGAGCCAATAAAAGTATGATAAATGGAACATATTCCAAAAGTCCAACATGAAGTAATTCATAAATAGTTATCTCAAGTCCTTGAACGATTAGAAAAGGCAAGACCAAAGAAACAGCCCAGAATAATGACACCTTTCCAAAGTTATGGTGCCAGAAATGATTGGCAACCAGAGGAAATACCGCAATCGACAGCAATATGCCAACAAATGGGATTACCCAAAAAATCGCTAATTCCTCACCATTTAAATGTGGCGCTGATCCATATCCAACATCTGCAGTTAATACCAGTGATGGCATTAAAAACAGAATAAGATATTTTAGTTTATTATAAACCATTGTTTTACCTTTAAAGATAGCCTTTAAATTACAATTATTCTCTTAAAACATGTAAACATGAAAAAAAATTATCAAAGAGATAAAACAATTTTATGATTAATTTCAAATGATGGAAATTTTATTAAGCATAGTCATCTTATGCATTGCAATTACCGCCATGTCAATCGGTGTGATCTTCAATAAAAAACCACTCTCTGGATCCTGTGGTGGACTAGATCCTAATGGTGATTGTTCCATCTGTGGCGGGGATAAAAATAAATGCGAGAACACTGAATTAGACTCAGCATCTATTTAAATGGATAAATTAATTCTCTTATATCGATCTGACCTGACATAGAGACATAGCGACGGTTTCTCTCGTCCTTTATGATCCAAATAGCATCAATCTCAGGGTCATTTTCGACCATTTCATATCCAGTCTTATAATTCATTACCATTAATGCAGTAGCCCAAGCATCGGCTATCATGCATGACTCAGATAATACAGTTACCGAAAGAACATCATTCTGTATAGGAAAACCAGTTTCTGGACTTATTGTGTGGCCAAGAACCTCTCCATCAAGATCTACTATGTTACGATAATTACCAGATGTTGCAACAGCGCCACCATCCAGATGAAGTATGGCACAAAGGCCATTATTATCAGTACCATTAACCAACGGATCTTCAATGCCAATTGTCCAATTTCGATTTTTTCTATTTTTCCCAGAACATCTTACCTCACCCCCTATTTCAACAAATACGTCATCCAATCCTTTTCCAACAACATAATCAAATACAAAATCTACTCCATAGCCTTTTCCAATTGCATTTAAATCTAACTTGATGTCTATTTGACTCTTTATCAAGGTTCCATTATTGATTGTTATTTTCTCATATCCTGTTTTATTTAATACTGATTTGATCTCATCATTCTTTGGCATTTCATATTTGGGGTTTGGACCGAAGCCCCATAATCTCATTAATTCATAAACTGTAATATCAAAAAGACCATTTGTCTTCCTTGAGATGTCCATAGAATGACCAATGACATTAATTAGTGGTTCAGAAACGGAATAAGGTTTTTCAGATTTCCATGAGTTAAACTTTGATATCTCACTTTCTGGATCCCAAGTAGACATTTGCTTATTCACCTGCCATAAAATCGAGTCAATACCTTCTTCAATTAAATCGACATCAATTTCATTACCTGATGTAACAAATTTTATTGAATAGGTCGTTCCCATTGTATTGCCTTCAATGGTGAATTGATTCCTATCATTTGCACAGCCAATAAACAAAATGCCCAACAAAAGTTGGGCATTGATAATTATTGATCTAAAATAATGTTTAACCAAAACTATCATAGGCTATCATCTCTCTATCAACACCCAAACTATCTAACATGTTATCACAAGCATTGATCATTGGAGGAGGTCCACACATATAGTATTCTATCTCTGTTGGGTCTTCATGCAAATTTAAGTATTCATCATGCAGAACCTGATGAATGAATCCAGTATATCCTGACCAGTTATCCTCCTCCATGGGCTCAGATAAAGCAACATTATAAGTAAAATTAGGAAACATATCTTTGATCTTTTTGAAATGCTCATCATAGAACATCTCACGAACAGATCTTGCTCCATACCAAAATGATACCCTTCGCCCGGTTTTAAGCGTTTGAAATAAATGGAAGAGATGAGATCTCATTGGAGCCATTCCTGCACCACCACCTATGTATACCATCTCTCTATCAGTATCCTTAATGAAAAATTCACCATATGGTCCAGATATAGTCACCTTATCACCAGGTTTAAGATTAAAGATATAGGATGATGCAAGCCCTGGCGGTGCTTCATTCCAGAGTGGTGGAGGTGGTGTTGCGATTCTAACATTAAGCATTACTCTATTTCCCTCAGCAGGATGATTTGCCATTGAATATGCTCTAAAAACTGGTTCTTCATTATTGGCAACTAATTCCCATATCTTATACTTATCCCAATCAGGATGATATTCATCCTCTATTGCAAAATCACCAAAGGATAGATCTTGATATTGTGGAATATCTATTTGAATATAACCACCAGCTTGAAAATTTAAATTTTCACCCTCAGGAAGATTTAATACCAGTTCCTTTATGAATGTTGCTACGTTATTGTTAGACTCTACTGTACACTCCCATTTTTGAATGCTAAATATTTCATCAGGGACATGAATTTTCATGTCCTGCTTTATCTTTACCTGACAGGCCAATCTCCAATTATCCTTAGCTTTATTTCGGCTTATATGTCCTGTTTCAGTAGGTAAAATCTCACCTCCTCCATCTAAGACCTGGCACTCACACATAGCACAAGTACCACCTCCTCCACAAGCAGATGGTAAAAATACAGATTGCCCGGCTAGAGCACTCAATAAAGTTCCTCCAGGGCGCGTGGTGATGCTTTTATCAGGCTCTCCATTGATTTCAATAGTGACATTTCCCTGAGGTAATAACTTGCTTTCAGCAAAATTTAGAATTAACACTAATACCAGTACTAATCCAGTAAATACAGCAACACTCAAAAAAATCTGCTCTATCATAGATCAATTCCTGAAAAAGCCATGAATGCCATAGAGATCAACCCTGTTAGTAACATGGTAATACCAACACCTCTTAAATGGATGGGGACATTGGAATACCTAATTCTATGTCTAATGGCAGCCATTGATGCTATGGCTAAGAAAAATCCAACCCCAGAACCAAATCCGTATACAGTAGATTCAATAAATGTATATTCTCGTTCCACCAGAAACATGGAACCGCCGAGTATTGCACAATTAACCGCGATCAAAGGTAGAAAAATACCAAGACTTATGTGAAGTCTTGGAGAAAAACGGTCCAATGTCATTTCTACTAATTGAACCATGGCAGCAATGACAGCAATGAAAATGATACTGTTTAAAAAACTAAGATCGATTGTTCTATTTCCATCAATACCATAATCAGGATTCAACCATACCAATGCTCCATCCCTTAATAGGTAGTTATGAATGGCCCAGTTAGCGGGGGCAGTAATAGTCAATACAAATATAACTGCAAAACCAAGACCT
>CAYZJY010000127.1:0-3853 GCA_964478995.1 uncultured bacterium | reverse complement strand
GTGTTTGTTCCAACGCGGGCGTAGACCACCACCCCAGGGTCTTGTTTATCAGAACAAGACAAAAGTAAAAAGGTGATAAAATAAATAACAAGGCGCATCAAAACTGCAAAGAAATTAATCTCAGTTGGGGTGGTCAAACAAACCAACAAAAGAAACAGCAAGGTCACCAACGCCAACATCGCTAGAAGAAAAAAGAACGACCTTTAATCCACCATCGCCGACCTCTTTAAACTGAAGACGACTCAGGTTTGGGTCTTCAAACTTCCCAACCGCAGTTAAAAAACCTAGGTGCTCCTTTTCTTTGATCCCATCTATAACAATTTCAATCGAAGATTTGAAGATGTCAATGGTGGACACAGGTGTGTTTGTGTATAAAATGCGCAACCTTGACGACAGCAGCAGGTTTTGGGTTGGTGGTGGAATGGGCCCAAAAACATCAATTAGGTTATTTTCAACCTCTACCAGGTCTTCTAGGTTTGTTGCGCGACCAATTCTATAATAATAATCGATTCTTGTAGACATGTTTTTTATGTAATCCTCACCTATGTCTAGTGGGGCTTCATTTTGTATTTGAGGTTCGAAAAATGGTTTTCCGTTGGGTGAGGATTTGTTTTGAACCTCAGCGCTTAAAAGGTCACAATACATTTGAAAACCCACAGAAGAAACATGTCCGCTTTGTCTGTGCCCAAAAACCGAACCCGCGCCCCTTATTTCTAGGTCCTGTATGGAAACACTATACCCAGACCCTAGGGATGTGTTTTTTTCAAGCGTTCTCAATCTTTTAAAGGCGCCTTCTTCAAGCGGAGCACTGGGTACCGCTAAAAGACAATATGCTTGCCTGTGTCCTCGGCCAACCCGTCCCCTTATTTGGTAGAGTTGAGAAAGTCCAAGGTTTTGAGCGTCTTTTATTATGATGGTGTTTGCATTGGTAACATCAAGCCCCGATTCAATTATTGTTGTGCAAACTAAAACATCGACCTCACCCCTAAAAAAAGAAAGAACAATTTCTTCGAGTTCTTTTGAGGGCATTTTACCGCTAGCCCCAACGGTAGTTGAGTTTGGAAACCTTGATTCAATTCTTTTCACCATTAGCGGGATGGTGGATATATCGTTATTTAAGAAATAAACCTGCCCGGACCTAGACAGTTCAAACTCAATTCTAGAATAAACCACTGACCAATCAAAATTCCTAACAGAGGTTAGGATTGGCCTCCTTGTTTTTGGAGGTGAAGACATGATGCTTATGTCCCTTAGACCAACGAGAGATTGCTGTAGGGTTCTTGGTATGGGTGTGGCTGTAAGCGTAAGCACATCTACTCCAGCCCTGATGTTTCTAATTTGTTCCTTATGTTTAACCCCAAAGCGATGTTCTTCATCTATAACTAAAAGACCCAGATTTGAAAGGACAACATCTTTAGATAATATGCGATGTGTTCCGACCAGAACATCAACCCCTTTGTTTTTTAGTTCTTTTATGATTCTACTTTGTTCGGCCTTGGATTTAAACCTTGAAAGTAGGGCGACCTTCACGCCAAGCACCCCAAGTCGTTCTTCACATGTTATGTAGTGTTGGTCTGCAAGAATTGTTGTTGGGCAAAGAAAGACCGATAGGCGATCCGATAAAAAAGCCTTGAACATGGACCGAATAGCCACCTCTGTTTTTCCAAACCCAACATCTCCACAAATTAATCTATCCATGGGTATCTCGGAATTCATGTCGGAAAAAACATCGTTAATGGTCTTTTTTTGATCTGGTGTTTCTATGAACGAGAATGATTGTGACAGCATGTCGCCAAGGTCGTTTTCCTTTTCATAACAAAAAGGTCTTTTTTTGTTTTTGGTTGAATATGCCCTTAAAACATCAAGCGCAACATCGTGCGTGGCCTCCTTGGCTCGCCTTACTTCGTTTGCCCACTTTTTTGACCCAAGTCTTGAGATTTTGGGCTTTTTTCCCGCGCCAACATATCTATGGACAAGAGCAACCTGGTCAAGGGAAACGTATACTCGCGCGTTATTCTCGTACTCTATCTCAACACTTTCTTTGTTGTTAGTTTTCTTGATACCCCGATAGATTCCGATTCCAAAAACCTGATGAACGATAAGTTCGCCGACCTTTGTGTTTGATATGGAGCCCCTTTCTAGGGCTGCGGCGCTGGTTCCTTCGTTGGGGGCCCATTTTCTGTTTGGATTGGTGGTAGAAAAAACATCGTTTTCAGACACAACTAAAACTCCAGGACCCTCTAAAACAAAACTTTTATTTATTGAGCCCCCAACAATACCATGAAACTCTATGTCAGGAAAAACCGCAATGGTTTTTTCTTTGTTTTTTGTGATCAGGAATATGCGAGCAATATCAGGCAAAGCGCTTAACAACTCCCTTGCTCTTTTCTCGGGCTCCCTGTTGGTAAGGAAAACATTTTTGGTTTTGAGAACAAAGTTTTCCCCACCGGACTTTTTGGAAAAGGAAAAATTCTTACCCGACCTTCGCACCCCCACTCTTTCACAAGTAGAATATTGTGCAACAAGGCTAATATTATCAATGGTTTGCGTGTTTTCGTTATAGTCCTTTATCCTCAGTTGGTCAATTGACTTTATTGAGAGTTGGGTGTCAGGGTCGTATAGCGTTATGTTTTCAACGCGGTCATAATCAAAAGATATTCTATAGGGGTTTCTAAAGTGGTGTGGAAAAACATCCAAAACGTCTCCCCTAATTGAGTATTTCCCAGGTTCTAGTGCCATTTTGTCCCTTTCATACCCCAAAGAAACTAGACCGTCTATTGATTCCGCAACGTCAATTTTATCCCCACAAATAAAATCCCTGGTAAGAATTTTTTCTTCTATGTTTTTGGATATTGACGGTTCTTTTAGGGAGGCGACCGACCCAATGCAACAGCAGGCCACTTCACTAGAAAGCCTTAAAACAGCCTCTTTTCTGAACCGAACGTTTTCTAGTCCAAACCCAGGAACGACCCCCTCTACCTTTTTTGGCGGAAAATAAACATAGTTTTGTTCGTTGCCCTCAATACAAGAACCATAAAAAGCAAAAGCCTCCTCGTTGTTTTCAAACTCCAAGAAAAAACTAGAATTCGAAAGAGAAAAATGTTCATTTATGAAAAGAGTTGCAGAATCCTTGCCTAGGCCCACCAGGGTTTTTCCGGAGTAAAGGGCCCTGTGTGCTTTTTGCGGGAATATTGTTGAGTGTGTAATGTTTTGTTTCACGTGAAACCTTAGTTTTTTCTTATATAGATTGCTAGCACAGAGGCGTCTGAGGGTGTTATTCCGGAAACCCTCATTGCCTGTCCAAGGCTCTCTGGTCTTACAAAAGTAAGTTTTTCTTTTGCCTCATTTGATAGTCCCGGTATCGAATTATAATCTGTGTCCTTTGGCAATCTTATGTTGTCCTTCTCCTTCATTGATTGTATTTCTGCATGTGCCCTATTTATGTAACCCTCATATTTTATTTCTGACTCTACATCAAACAACAACTCTGTGGCTAGCCAACCCGGATAGGACAGGTCTAACGTCTTAAATCTATCAGGCAGGTCTTTAATAAAAACCTTCGGTCTTTTTAATAATTCCCTTGCTGGCATGTTGTGCTTTATGTTTTCCAGCTCTCCTATGTCCTCTTGTGTAATGGTTTTTCCAAGGCCGGTATGTAGTTTTTTCTTTTGTTCTAGAACGGAGGTTAAAAACTCAACTTTCGGATTTTTTAACAAACCAAATTCAGCGGATTTGTTTAGTAACCTGTCCGGTGTGTTTGCACATCTCAGAACTAGCCTATGCTCTGCCCTTGAGGTGAACATTCTATATGGTTCAAGGGTGTCTTTTGTTATTAGGTCGTCAATCATAACGC
>CAYZJY010000126.1:0-3935 GCA_964478995.1 uncultured bacterium | reverse complement strand
TTTATAATTTCACCAAAAGCATCATTTAAGAAATCGATGAACATAAAATCTACTACCGGTCGTGCACCAGACATTGCAGCTCCACATGCTAATCCTACAAATCCTCTCTCACAGATGGGTGTATCGCAGACCCTCAATTGTCCATATTTTTCAAATAATCCTAATGTGGTGCTAAAATTCCCACCACGTTTACCTATACCTTCACCTAAGATAAATATTTTATCATTCCTTTTCATTTCATAATCCAAGACTTCGTGAGTTGCTTGTATCATGTTTTTTTGACTGGTACTTGAGTGATTATTAGTATTTGAATTTTTAGAGTAATCTGAAAACACAAAATCTAGTGCAGTAGATTTTTCCGGGAAAGGGGCTTCTTTAGCTTTTTGATAGGAGATGGCAATTTTTTGATCGATAGTATCTTTTATTTTTTTAATTTCTTTATCATTAAAAATTTTCTTTTCAAGAAAGTAATTTTCAATCTTTAATATAGGGCATTTACCGCTTCTCCATTTGTTTACTTCATCCTTTGTCCTATATGTGTAGTCAATCATGCCTTCTGCATGAGATCTCGTTCTATATGTTTTACATTCTATTAAAGAGGGGATTTTTTTTTCTTTTGCATTTTTTAATGCCAGCTTTATGGTTTTATGAATTTCGAAAACATCATTGCCGTCTATTTCATAGCCTTCAATTCCATAGTTGAATCCTCTATTTCCTACATTTTTACTGCCACTTGAGTAACTAAAAGGTACTTCAGTAGCAAATTGATTGTTCTCACAAATAAATATTACTGGTAATTTCCAAATGCTAGCCATATTAAGACCTTCGTGGAAAGCACCATTATTTACAGCTCCATCTCCAAAAAAAGGAATAGATACATTATTTTTATTGAATAAATTGATTGAGTATCCGGCTCCACAGGCCTGCAAAATATTTGGTCCTACTATACCACTTGTTCCCATTAGACCAATTTCAGGTTTGAAAAGATGCATACTTCCTCCTCTTCCCTTTGAACAACCTGTTTTTTTACCAAACAACTCAGATATAAGTTCAAAAGGATCTAGACCTTTTGCTAACGCATGACCATGTCCTCTATGAGTGCTGAATATTAAATCGTGGTTATCTAACTCTTCGCATACTGTTGCGGCGATTGCTTCCTGTCCTACATAAGTGTGACAGGCACCTAAAACTAATCCTTGTTGAGCTGCTTTTGCTAAAGTCTCCTCACATTTTCTAATCGTATACATCTTAATGAAGATGTTTTTTAATTTTTCTTTCCCTATCTTCATTTATATGTTGTTGACATAAATCATAAAATTAGAAAAATATATCATTAAATCTCATCTATAACTGGATTAGTCAGCTTTCCAATTTTTTCAATTTCAATTGTAACTGAGTCTCCTTTTTTTAGTAAAACCTTAGGATCTCTAGCAAAGCCAATTCCGTGCGGTGTACCAGTAAGAATTATTGTTCCTGGTTCTAAAGTGGTACTGCCACTTAAAAATTCTATCAGCGTTGGAACATCAAAGATCATATCTGATGTATTCCAGTCCTGCATAGTTTGACCATTCAGGATAGTTTTAATCTTCAAACTATTTGGATCTCTAATTTCATCTTTCAAAGTTATTACTGGTCCCAATGGACAAAATGTATCAAATGTTTTTCCACGACACCACTGAGTTCCCCCTTTATCTAATTGCCAGTCTCTTGCACTTACATCGTTTGAGCATGTATATCCTAAAACATAATCAAGAGCATTTGATTTTTTTGCATTTTTACATTCTTTCCCTATTATTACGGCTAACTCACATTCATAATCCACAGACTCACTATGAAGTTTTTTAGGAATTATGATTGGATCATCAGGATTCTGTATTGAGTTTGGTTGCTTCATAAATAATACAGGGTATTCAGGTATTGGAGCATTCCCTTCTTCAGCATGCTTTTTGTAATTTAGCCCAATACATAGAATAGATTTTGGAATTAATGGTGACAAAATTTTCGAAATATTAGCTTCTTTACTAGTTACTTCAAAATTAGAAAATATATCTCCTTCAATTAAATAATTAGCTTCATTTTCAGATGCACAATATTTAATTTTTTTGTCTTCATTATCTAAAAACCTAATTAATCTCATTATTTCTCCTAATTAGTTATTTTGATTATTCATGTGGCCAGGTGTCCCTCCACTGTTCATAGCTATATTACCCCCGTCCAATGGAATAGTAGCTCCTGTTATCCAGCTTGATGCGTCTGACGCCAAGAGTACGGCAATACCTTTTATGTCATTAGGTTTGCCAAGGCGCCCCGCTGGTATTCCTCCCAAAAAAAACTTCCCAAGCTCAGGATCTTTTTCCATTCGTTCCTTTAAAGAGTCATTAAGAACTTGTGCAGGTGCAATAGTATTTACCCTAACTCCTCTAGAACTCCACTCAGTACTTAATTCCTTAGTCATTTGACTTACTCCACCCATTGCGATTGAATAAGCAATATGCCCCCTTCCAAGTGCCGTTGTACTGGCTAAAGATCCTATGTTCAAAATCGAACCTTTTCCACGCTTTAGCATTCTTTTCCCGGAATGTTGGCACATATAAAATCTGCAAATAACCAGATTATTTAGTACTTCTTTAAATTCATCAATTGATATATTTTCAGGTTTACCTAAAATTCCCTCCCCTGCAACATTCGCTAAAAAATCAATATGTCTTTTTAATAAATCTACTTTTTCGAATAATTTATCTATATCCTCTAATGAGGACAAATCAGTTTTGAAATTTATTACCTCAATCCCGATTTTTTTTAATTCTTCCTCTGTGTTCAATAAACCTTTCTCATTGCGGTCAACTATTATTACATCAGATCCACACTCTGCTAATCCTGTTGCTATAGCCTTACCCAAACCACTGGCAGCACCAGTAACAATGGATAATTTACCCTCGAGATTAAAAAGTTTTTCCATAATCAATCAAATCCTATAAGTACTTAATCTGTTTTTGAAAGAATTTAAATCTAATTTCATATTACTGGTTAATTTGAAGACTTTGTCATACCAAACAAAAATGTGATTATCTAAAAGCTCTATACTTTGTTCTATGTTTTCGCTTTTTATGCACTTAATTATATTCTGATGCATATTAAATGATTCCTTAGTATTAAACTCAGACAAATTTAAATTAATCGTATTTCTTATAGTGGCTATTTTTGGCTCTAAATTCCTATATAATTTGATAAGAACATCGTTTTCAGTACCTAAAATGAAGCATTCATGAAATTCTGAATCTAGTTTAGCGTAAGACAAATAATCTTTTTCATTTATTGAATTATTCATTTTCTCTAAAATTTGTTCTTCTTCTTCAATAATTTTAGTGCTGTTTAATTTATGTGATGTTCTTAAACCATATGTTTCAAAAATTCTTCTAGTTTCAAAAATGTCAAAAAACAATTTTGAGGATAATTCAAAAACAAATGTGCCTTTTTTTGGATAAGAAATTACAAGGTCTTCGGATTTCAACAAATTTAATGCATCCCTTATTGGAGTAAGTCCAAGTCTAAGTTTCTTTGACAAAATCTTATCAGAAATATTTTGTCCCATTTGCAACTCACCATTGATTATCATTGCCTTTATTCTCTGATAAGCAACCTCTCTTTGGTTTAGATCCATTGTAAGACTCAAGATGTCTTATTTTTGACTGCATTCAGTTTCATTGCTGATGTAAGTCCACCATCAATGTGAATTATTTCACCAGTCATGAATTCCGACAAATCTGAGACCAAATAAGCTGCCAGATAACCGACTTCCTCTGGTAACCCCACTCTACCCCAAGGCACTAGTGAATCCCCAAATTTCCTATTATAGGATGGATCTTTTTCAAAATAGCTGGGGACTTCAATTGTTCCTGGAGCAATTGCATTCACTCTTATATGTTTAGGAATCA
>CAYZJY010000125.1:0-3962 GCA_964478995.1 uncultured bacterium | reverse complement strand
CGTCCCTATGTTCACGTGAGGCTTGGTTCTTTCAAATTTTTCCTTTGCCATTGCTAGGTTACTCCTTCATTTATTCTATTTTTTCTAATTCGGCGAGCCTACGACCGGACTTGAACCGGTGACCTCTTCCTTACCAAGGAAGTGCTCTACCGACTGAGCTACGTAGGCAACTCGAGCGAGTGATCGGGATCGAACCGACATCACCAGCTTGGAAGGCTGGGGTTCTACCATTGAACTACACTCGCAGAGTGGGGAGAGAAGGATTCGAACCTCCGAAGGCATACGCCGGCAGATTTACAGTCTGCTCCCTTTGGCCGCTCGGGCATCTCCCCCAAAATCGTTTTTTCAAAAAACAGCTCATATCGAGCCACCGAGAGGACTCGAACCTCCGACCGACTGATTACAAATCAGTTGCTCTACCAACTGAGCTACGGTGGCGCTCAATAATTATATGACAAAAATTTTGAGATTGTCTATTATATAAGTTTGAACTAATTACCTTCCTACGAAGATAAGATACCTAAGTGCACAGCCAATGAATTTAGTTATACAAATAAATTCATATCAATAATAAAATTAAATAATAAAATAAGAAGATAATTTACTTACTGAGTTTTTTTATCTTTTGACCATCTCTTGTATCTTCAACTAGCCACCCCTCTTCTCTGATCATATCTCTAATCTTGTCTGAAAGATTCCAATCTTTATTAATTCTTGCAATATTTCTTTGTTCAACCAATTCTTTTACCCTATCGGGAGGGATGACTTCTTGATCATCAATAAAAGAAAAAATTGAGTTGAAAATATTGATGAAATTCCAAGCTGAATTAATTTCATTTATAGATGCTAGATTACTATTGATTTTTTTCATCTCTGATTTCATCCATGAAAGAAATATTGCCAATGCCTTTGGAGTATTCAGATCATCATTCATTGCATTCCTGAATGTATTGTAATCATCTGGCAAATCATTGCCACTATGGTTTTCTGCCCCAGATCTTTTTAGCATTGAGTAAAAATCATTTATGCGCTGAATGAGTTTGTCACTTTCTTGTTTCTTTTGTAATGAAAATGATATTTTTGTTCTATAATGGCCTGATAATAATTGGTATCGAATAGATTCAGATGAAAAACCCTTTTCTTTCAAATCACGAATTGTATAAAAATTCCCAAGAGACTTACTCATTTTACCGCCATCAATCTGTAAAAATTCTGAGTGAAGCCAATAATTAACAAAATTTTTTCCAGTATAACATATCGATTGTGCAAGTTCATTTTCATGATGAGGAAACATATTATCAACACCTCCACAATGAATATCGAAATGGTCTCCTAGTGTTTCATTACTCATAGCAGAACATTCTATATGCCAACCAGGTCTACCTTTGCCCCATGGTGCTTCCCAGACTACATTACCATCTTCTTCCTTCCAACCTTTCCATAGAGCAAAATCATAAGGTGAATCTTTATCGTATTCATCATCTGTTATGCGCTCTGTTTTAATTTGGCCTTTTAGATTAAGTTTTGTTAGCCTACCGTAATCTGGAAAAGATTGGATATTAAAATATACTGACCCATCGGACTCATGATATGCAAATCCTTTATCTAAAAGAACTTGTATTATCTCTATCATTTTTTCTATAGAATCAGTTGCTCTTGGAAAATTATCCGCAGGGATGATTTTCAGCCATTCTAGGTCTTCCATAAAATGAGTTGTATAACGGTCAGTAATGACCTTTAATTCAACTTGTTCATCTTTTGCTTTCGCAATAGTCTTGTCATCTAAATCAGTAATATTCATTATGTGATTCACATCATACCCAAGGTGTAAAAGCCACCTTTTTAACAAGTCTTCAAACATGAATGTTCTAAAATTGCCAATATGTGCAAAATCATATACCGTTGGTCCACATGTGTACAAACCTACCTTACCAGCCACAATAGGCTTGAAAACCTCTTTTCCTTTTGAATATGAATTGTATAACTGAAATTCCATCTACAAACTCAATTTTATTATCTTTTCAATTAATTGATTAAAGCTTAGACCTTCAGCATTAGCAGATTTAGGAAGCAAACTTGTAGATGTCATTCCAGGCAGTGTATTCATCTCTAGAAAAAAAGGAGTCCCTGAATTATCTAGCATAAAATCTGCTCTCGCATAAACAGAGCAGTCAAAAATTTTAAATAACATCATTGTATTTTGCTTTATCTTTTTAACTAAATTTTTATTTAATTTTGCAGGACAATCATACTCACTCATTCCTGGCTTATATTTACATTCATAATCATATAGATCATGTAATGGATTTATTTCAACTATTGGATATGCTCTATTACCAATCACTGGTACAGTAAGTTCTCTACCATCTATATACTTTTCAATCAGTACCTCTGATCCATATTGGAATGCTTTTTTTACTGCAGAATCAATTTGCTCTTGGTTATGGGCAACAGATAATCCAACGGTACTCCCTTGATCATTTGGTTTTACAACAAAAGGTGTCTTTAATTTTATTTCGTCATTTAAATCTAATAGGAGTTGCCATTCTGGTGTGTCAATTCCATTTTTTTTTGCTAAATCTTTACAATTTACTTTGTCCATGCATAGCGAAGATGCCATTGCACTTGAACCTGTATATTTAATCCTATTATTATCCATCCAAGCCTGTATTTTTCCATTTTCTCCTATCCCTCCATGCAATGCATTGAATACAATATCTTGGCCATGCATTTGCTTTAAATATTTCTTGTAATCGTTTCTAAAAGTAAAATCTTCTACCAAATATCCCATTTGCGAACATGCTACTGAAACTGCTTTACCAGTAGATATGGATACCTCTCGCTCCTCGCTAGGTCCTCCCATTAATACACCAACTCTTAAAGACATAATTTTTCTGCACCTTGCTTCAAATCTTGGACAATAAATGTAGGTATTTCATATTCAGAAAAATTTTTCATTGCATCTTGTCCTCTACCTGTTAAAACTAACATTGTATCCATCCCAAGCATTTCACCAGCTTGCATGTCATCATAAGAATCGCCAATCATCAAACAATCCATTAGATTAAGATCATGATCAAGTTCAGCTTCTAAGAACATACCAGGACCCGGTTTTCTCCTCTCAGTCGCGTTATCTGGATGGTCAACACAAGTATATATGCTTAATAATGGAATATTATTTTTCTTAAATTGCTTTTCTATAAAATTGTGAATAGTATTCAAATCTTTTTGCTTTATCAGCCCTCGACTAATACCTGATTGGTTTGTAATTATGCAAAACTGGTTTCCCAAGTTTGCAATTTTTCTCAATGCAGAGAGAGTAAAGTCAAAGAATTCAAAATCATCAATAGAACTTATGTAACCTGGATCAGGATTTATTGTACCATCACGGTCTAAAAATATGCAATCATAATTTTTCATGACTCAACCTCTACTCTTTTTATCTCATCCAATCTAATATTCCCTATCAAAAAATAAATTAGACCAATTATCAGAAGAGGGAAATATGCAACGAAGTGAGATACTATTGCATAATTCAAAGCTCTCTCGCCAGTTATGTTAAATACTATGACTAAACTATATTTTATTCCTGCATCATAAGTCCCTGCAGAACCAGGTAATGCTGGTATTCCAAATACTATACTTCCCAATACTAGTAAAATTCCTATTTCTAACAATTCTAAACTTAACCCGCATGCTCTTAATAGAATCAAAGTTTCAATATAATATATTCCCCAAAGAAAAATACTAGTAGCAATTATTTTCCAAATATTATCATTTTTCCTAAATATTTCCATACCTTCAAATAATCCATCCATTGCACTAAATACTCTGATACCTAGGTTTGAAGAAAACCATTTTATTTTTTTTAAATTTCTATCCAATCGATACTTAATATTAAGGTATAGTACCATTATCAACAGAATAGAGATTCCAGTAAAACCTAAGGCACCATATCTAAT
>CAYZJY010000124.1:0-4147 GCA_964478995.1 uncultured bacterium | reverse complement strand
GATTACTTTATTGGTCTTACAAAAAGTTGATGAACATGCCGAACAACCTTATATCCATATTTCTTGGCTATCCGATCTTGAAGGTCTTCAAGTTCCTCATCAAAAAATTCGATGATATTTCCTGTTTCCAAGCAAATCATATGATCATGGTGTTTATCATCTAAACGAGGTTCAAAAAGACTCCTACCATCTCCTACATCCATCTTTCTTACCAATCTATTTTTGACCAAAACATCTATTGTACGATATACAGTTGCCCTAGATACCTGAACTCCATTTGATTTCAGTTTAAGGTATATATCTTCAGCATCTCTATGCTCATTACTTTTGCGAATTTCATCCCAAATTGCTTGCCTCTGGGCAGTATACCGAAGTCCCTCAGAGCGAAGAATATCAATTAAAATTTCTGATATTGAATCTGACAAATTTTACCCCAAATCATATGTTACAATAGTGCTAAAAAGAAGTTAAGATTTAAATTATTTAACTTCAATGTAATTTAGTTGGCTTTAGTAAGATTTGCATATTTTACAATTAATTTTTTCTTTGTCCCATCTTTGAAAATAACACCAACCCTTTGATTCTCTCCTGTGCCACTTAAAACCATAATTTTTCCAAGACCAAAAATAGAGTGTTCAACCATATCCCCTACTTTAAAATCATCAAAAGTTGTTACAGTTCGCGTAACTTCAATTTTTGTCATTTTTTGTTGCGAAGAACTGCTTATAACCCTTCTAGTCAAGGCTGATTCAAATTTAATTCGCTCAAGATATTCTGGAGGAATCTCTCCAATAAACCTACTTGGCATTCCAAGTACATTTTCACCCCCCATCCTTCGTCTATTTGTAGCATATAGGAGAAAAACTCTATGTTGAGCCCGCGTAAGTGCAACATAAAATAGCCTACGTTCTTCTTCAAGTTCTTTCTTTACTTCAATCGAAGCATATAGTGGAAATAGTCCATCATCTAAACCTGCTATAAATACAACTGGAAATTCTAAACCTTTTGATGAATGAACTGTCATCAGAGTAACTCTGTTATCTGAATCATTCCAATGATCAATATCTGATAGGAGTGAAACTTCCTCAAGGAAATCACTTAAATGAGAATCGGGCCTTCTACTGCAAAACTCATCAATACTATCTAGTAATTCCTTAACATTCTCATATCTTTCTTTATCATCTAAATCCGTTGAATTCTTCAATTGGCTAATTATCCCAACCTCTTCAATCAGACTTCTACTTAATTCACTAGCGCTTAGTTTATTTCGTAACCCACTATACTTTTTTATTAATTTATAAAAATTAAATAGAGACTCAGATTGTTTACCACGAATAGGAAGTTTGTCAGCCTTTTTTAATACCTCAAATAATTCAATTTTATCGGAATTAGCCTGGAATACGCACTTGTCCATAGTTTTCATACCAATACCGCGTGGAGGAAAATTAATAATTCTTCGCAATGAGACCGTATCCTTTAGATTAATAACTAATCTTAAATATGCTAGTACATCTTTTACTTCTTTGCGGTCATAAAACCTAATGCTCCCAATGAGATTATATGGAATTCCTATTCGCCGAAAACTATCCTCCAGTGCCCTAGATTGAGCATTTGTTCTATATAGAACTGCAAAGTCACAAAAAGTCCGTTTATTTAACTTTATCTCTTTTTCTAAGGCAGAGATAATGGCATCTGCTTCTTCAAGTTCATCACGGATCTTAAATAATCCCAATAAATCCCCTTCACCGTTTTCTGCTAATAATTCTTTCTTTGCTCTACGATCATTGTGTGTAACAACAGCAGTTGCTGCATCTAATATTTGTTGGGTGGATCGATAATTTTTTTTCAATGTAAAAATTCTACAACTTGGGAAGAACTTTTCGAAATCAAGGATATTTGTAACATCAGCACCCCTCCATCCATAAATCGATTGGTCATCATCACCAACTACACATATTTTTTCATTTTTTTCTGATAATTTTGTCAAAAAGTAGAATTGAGGTCTATTGGTGTCCTGATATTCATCTACTAATATGTACTTCCACTTGTTTTGATATTTATTAAGGATTTTCGGATGATTGTCAAACAATTCTAAGGGAAGAAGCAATAGGTCATCAAAGTCAAGAGCATCATTATCTCTAAGGGCATTCTGATAAGCACTGTAAACCTCTACCATTTTTTTTTCAATAATTGTTCTTGCCTTCCGTGATTGTGATTCTGGCATAATCATTTTATTTTTTAAATAACTAATCTGGTTGCGTGCATTATTGGGAGTAATTTGATCTTTAGTAATATTAAGATCTTTCAATATCACTTTTATTAAGTCTAATTGATCTTGAACATCATATATTGCAAAATGAGGACTAAGGTTCAAATGCTTAGCCTCTACTCGTAATAATCGTGCACAAACAGAATGGAAAGTTCCAATCGTAATAGGAAGTTCATCTGTTTTTAAGAGGTTCATCACTCTCAATTTCATTTCTTTTGCAGCTTTATTAGTAAAAGTAACAGATAATATGTTTTCTGGTTTATAATGACCCTCTTTAATTAGATAGGACATTTTATGAGTTAGTACACGAGTTTTTCCACTTCCAGCACCAGCAAAGATTAAAACAGGGCCATCATTGGCTTCGACAGCAGCCTTTTGAATTTTATTTAATTTTTTCATACTCATTCTATTGGGTTTTTCTTTTCAAAGTACGACGTATCTTTTGCAATTTTCTCTTGGCCTTATTATGATCCCTTTCATTTGTTGTAAAGGTATGGTAACCATCACCAGATGCAACAAAATATATGAAATCATTCTCTTCGGGATAAAGTGCAGCAAGAATTGAGTTTTTACCTGGAGAATTAATTGGCCCTGGAGGAAGACCTTTATTTAAATAGGTGTTATAAGGGGATTTAATTTTAAGGTCTCGATTAAGCAAGCGCCTTGGTGGTTCAGGTAAAATGAATTGAATCGTAGGGTCTGCTTGCAATTTCATACCCATATTAAGTCTATTATGGTAAACTGCAGAAATCTTCGCTCTTTCACTATCGTAAATTGCCTCTCCTTCTATGATTGATGCAAGAGTGACAATTTCATGTTTGGTCATATTTAAATTTTTGGCTTGAGACATATGTCTTTTTTTCCAAAATGATTGATGCATTGTCACTAGATGTGTCAATACCGATCTAGGCGTATCACCTGCAAAGAAAAAATATGTATCAGGGAAAAGATATCCCTCAAGAGATAATGAGGATATACCATTTTTCTTTAAAAATTTATAATCCGTTGCTATTTGCATAATTAGACTACTATCAAAATCCATAACCTCACTTAAATGACCTGCAATCTGTCTAAGGTCCCAACCTTCTAAGATTCTTACTTTTTTTACTTCAGGAGCACCATATACAAGTTGATCAATTATCTCATAATTGGACCGTGCATTCACTAAACGAAACCTGCCGATTGGAATTTCTTTCTCTTTACCGAGTAGTTGCACTGCCATACGAAACATAAGTTTGTTTGATATTATATCCTGTTCATTTAGAACCTCAGCAATACGATTCAATGATGCACCATTTTTCACAGTAACCTTTACAACTTGGTGAGGGTTTTCTTGAGGCCAGAACAGAACCAGAACAACAAACGAAGAAGTCAAAAGGAGGAATACTAATAAAAACACTCCAAATGCTTTTAGTAGCCTTCTATTTTTTAATTTTTCACCCATTTTTTGGGCGGTGAATTTAATCGCATTTTATTATACTTTATTATTTTTGTTTTTATTTATTAAAGTTGATTCAAAAATGATTTTGGGAGATTATGAATCATAATGTAATTTTGCCGCCGAAATGAGCAAATTATTTCATAGTAAAAATTCAAAGGACTCAGGCATTTTATTTGAGTCTTGGTCCTTATCAAGAACTAATTATGTATTATTTGCTTCTGGACTTGTGTTAATTATATTTGGTTATGTTATTATGTCTACCGGTGAGGTAAATAGTTTTCAGAGTTTAACTCTTGCTCCAATTATGTTGTTCATTGGATATATTATCTTGATTCCTGCCGCACTTATATATAGAGATATAGAACATTAGAGAATAATTAATCAAGGGATCGTAGTTCAGTTTGTTAGAACGCAGGCCTGTCAAGCCGGAGGTCGCG
>CAYZJY010000123.1:0-4154 GCA_964478995.1 uncultured bacterium | reverse complement strand
CTATGATGATGCGCTTTATGTTGCAGCAAGGCTACTCCAGTTATTATCAAAAACAAAAAAAAGCCTATCTCAACTTAGAAAGGAAATTCCAGTCTATTACTCCACACCAGAAATGAGAATGGAAGCAAAGAATGATGAAGAAAAATTTCTCATTTCGCAAAAGGCAATAGATTATTTTACTGAACATTATGATTGCATAACAGTCGATGGTGTACGAATAAAATTTAGTGATGGATGGGCCTTGGTTCGTTCCTCAAATACACAGCCAGTCATCGTATGTCGTTTTGAGGCAAATTCACTTCAAAAGAGAGATGAGATTATGGACTTGGTCTTAAAAAAGCTTAATGAGTTTGGTGATTTGGAATTAGGTGGTCACTAGTGTCAGAGTTCAATAAAATAATTGAATTCATTCGTTCAGAAGTCAATAAAGGTTTAAAAAACATACCACTCCCTAAAACACCTAGATACCTATATGATCCGATTCGATATTCCATTAGGAGCAAAGGAAAACGTTTCAGACCTATCTTAACCCATTTGTCAGGAAGGGCAAATAACGTTGATCCTGATGTTTTGATGAATATATCTCTAGCCGTGGAATTACTCCATAACTTTACTCTTGTACACGATGACATTATGGATAATGATACCATTCGCCATGGGAAGGATACGATACATAAAAAATGGGATTCATCAACTGCCATCTTAGCAGGTGATGGGATTTATACACTCGCTCAGATAATATTAAATCAATTACCTTATAATGTTACACATCTTTCAAAATATTTTAACAATACTACTTTAGATATTTGTGAGGGACAGGCATTGGATAAAGAATTTGAAAATGATCAAAGCATTACTGAAGGTATGTATTTAAATATGATTGATAAAAAAACAGGTAGTTTATTGAGTGCTTCCGCTGCATTACCAATGATATATAATGGAGAGAGTGATGATAGAATAAAGATATATGAAGAGTTTGGTAAATGTCTTGGCAGAGGATTTCAAATACAAGATGATATACTAGAAATCACTTCTGATAGCATGGTAATGGGGAAAAGTCTTGGCAGTGATATTCAAGAAGGAAAACAAACAATGATGGTCATTAAGGCAAGAGATAATTTTCCAAGGGAGTGGAATGAAATACTTTCTAATTCTCATCATAATGATTTAATTAAAAACATTCCCTCCTTTTTTGATAGTAAGGGCATTATTGAAGAAACCAGATTGATTTCTAAATCGTATTTCAGTTCGAGTCTTGATTGCTTGCAACAATTGGATGGTATTATTGTCGATGAACTTATTCAACTTGTAGAACTAATTGAAAAGAGGACCTATTGATGTTTAAGAAAATAGATAAAGAAGACATGTTTGGTGCAATATGGAATTTTCCTGAAAACCTATCAGATGCATATAAACTAGGGAATAGAATAGAACTTTTGAAAAACTATAATGATATAAAAAGTGTTGTTATTGCTGGTATGGGTGGTTCTGCCATTGGCGGTGATGTTATTTCAATATTAGAAAATGATAATCTCAAAATTCCTTTTTTAGTCTGTCGTGGATACTCTGTCCCGAATTGGGTTGATGAGAATACATTGGTTATTTGTTCATCATACTCTGGTAATACAGAAGAAACTTTGGCGGCTTTGGATGATGCCTTGGAAAAGAAAGCAATGATATGTGGAGTGACCACTGGCGGTGTATTAGCAGAGAAACTCCAATCAAAAAATAAGGATGTCATCTATATTCCCTCTGGCTTGCAGCCAAGGGCAGCATTGGCATTTTCATTTGTTCCAATGATAATGTTTCTTCAAAAAATAGGTCTATTAAATTCAAAAATAGACTCTTGGTTAACAATAACTATTGATAATCTTATTAGGAATCGAGAATTACATAGTTTGGATACGTCTGAAAATCCTATATTTGAATTAGCAGAACAACTTCATAATAAGATTCCTATTATTTATTCTGATACTTCTACTCTTGGTATCGCGGCAGTTCGTTTAAAAGGTCAAATCTGTGAAAATTCAAAAATGCTTTGTTATCATAATGAACTTCCTGAATTAAACCATAATGAAATAGTAGGATGGGAAAATAATTCAATCCTTTTCTCAAATTTATTTGTTCTATGGCTCTGTGATTCTAATGACAGCAATAGAGCAAGATCTAGGCAGGAAGTAACTCAAACTATATTGAATGAGAAAGGCGTTGATCAATTTATTGTTGAAATGACTGGGGATTTATTCCAAGATAGATTTCTCAATATGATTAACTATGGAGATTGGCTAAGTTACTGGTGTGCAATAGCACATAAGACCGATCCAAGCCCTGTAGACAATATTGTTAGATTGAAAAAAGAATTAATGAAACGTTCATGATTCCTGTTAAAGTAACAAAGATATCTTATCATTCTGAAAGTAAGAGTTATGCGGTAATACTAAAAGAGATTACTGGTGATAAATGTCTTCCTGTAATTGTTGGTTCATTTGAAGCACAATCAATTGCATTAGCAATTGAGTCTGTTGATACCCCACGTCCACTTACTCATGATTTAATTTGTGATCTAATTACTGGAATTGACAGTGTTTTAAACACAGTTCGGATCAATTGCTTGGAAGAGGGTGTCTTCTTTGCTCAATTAGAGATTAAATCTAATAAATTAGGTAAAAGAAATATTGATGCTAGGCCTAGCGACGCTATTGCTATTGCACTTAGAATGAATACACCTATTTTAGTTGCCTCTAAGGTCTTAGATGATGCAGGTGTATTAGAAGAATCATTAGAACAACAAGAAGAAAAACCAAAAGAAAAAAGAACTGAACTCTCCATTCAAAGTTTGAAGGATAAGATGCAAAGTGCAATCGATGATGAGGAATATGAGATTGCAGCGAGATTAAGAGATAAAATCAGTGAATTAGAATCTTAGAAAGATACGCCTAATTCTTCTAGAGCCGACTTTGCTGCTAATTGTTCTGCAGTTTTTTTATTAGTACCTAAACCAGATGAATATTTTTTCAATCCTATTTTTACCTGAACTTCAAAAGTTCTTAGATGGTCAGGGCCGGAAATATCTTTTACTAGGAATAATGGATTTTCAATATTTTTAGAATGACAATACTCTATTAGTTTCCCCTTATAGTTTGTTGATTTCCATGCTTCTTGCTTATACGTCCATACTGTATCAAGAATCAGTTTTCTGCATGGATCGATTCCGCCATCTAGATATATTGCTCCTATTAAAGCTTCAAATAAATTTGCTTGTTGTCTTTCTGCTATTTTTTCGATACCAAGGTTAACACTTTGTTCGATCTTTAGATAATCCATAAGGTCTAGCAGTTGACCGATGCTTGCTAAATAAGGTTTTTGTACAAGTGCAGCACGTCTTTGGGTTAGCAGTCCTTCATCTCCTTCAGGAAATTCACGCATTAACTCGCGGCTTACTATGATGTCTATAACTGCGTCTCCTAAAAATTCTAATCTTTCATAATTTTTTCGTGGTCCTGTATCAAGAGACTTATGCGTGAAAGCTTGTTTGAGATAGTCTTTATTGTGAAAGATATAATTTATTTTCTTTTCTAAATTTGAGACAGATTCAGCTTGATCTAGAAAATATTGTTTTAGTTTAACAAATAACTTCAACTGTATTTACGGATGCATATAACAGCATTATGGCCACCAAAACCAAATGTGTTTGATAATAACGCATTTACTTTACATTCCTGTGCAATATTTGGAACATAGTCTAGCATGCATTCGGGATCAGGTGTGTCATAATTAATGGTAGGGGGTAAGGTTTGTTCCATAATCGTCTTTACTGATGCTACGGCCTCTATCCCGCCTGCAGCACCTAATAAATGTCCTGTCATAGATTTTGTAGAACTTACCTTGATCCTATTAGAGTGGTCTTGAAATAATTGTGAGATGGCAGCCGATTCATTTTTATCATTGAATGGGGTTGAGGTACCATGAGCATTAATATAATCAATATCATCAAGATTTAGATTTGCATCATTGATTGCTTTTTGCATTGCTTTAAGTGCACCTATGCCACCTTCAGAAGGCTGAGTAATGTGAAATGCATCATCGGTAGATCCATATCCTGCAAGTTCAGCAAGTATAGTAGCACCACGTTTTTTCGCATGAGATTCGGTTTC
>CAYZJY010000122.1:0-4166 GCA_964478995.1 uncultured bacterium | reverse complement strand
AATATTTTTGAGCAGATTGCTCTCAGTACTATTTATTTAGAGCATTATTCAGGATCTCAATATCTGATTCATAAGAATCGGGTAATAATGGACCAAAAGAGAACCTAAAAAATTGTTTAAGGTGAGAGTTATCCTCTAATCGATGCATGTCGCAGTCTGTACCTTTCAATATTGCTGCGCCTTTTTTGAATAATTTTTCATTCAATTCAGCACCTGTTAGATCGCCCTTTAATTTGCACCAATGATAAAAACCACCGTCACCTGAGTATAGTTCTAAACCTAATTCTTTAAATCGTTTTCCATATCGATTGCGCTGAGAGTCATAAAATTCAGGCACCGCCTTTCGAGAAAGTTCAATTCTCTCTTTATCAAAAAGTTTCAAGGCATAAAGTTGTGATGGTCTAGAAACTCCTCCCATGCCAAAAGATGAAAAGTTGCCAAGTATCTCAATATATTTTTTTGCTGCAACGACCCAACCAATCCGGATGCCAGGCGCTTGTAAACCTTTTGTAGCTGCCCCTGCAACAAAGAGGTTTGAATTATTGATGTCATCTATAAACTGCATTGCACTTATAGGTGGACTATGGAATAGTTCATATGCTTCATCAATTAAAAGACCGTTCACATCATACGAAGATCTTTCAACTAACTCTTTCAATTCATCCCCTATTCTGGTGATGCCTGTTGGGTTACAGGGATTGCTTAATAAAACCAATTTTCTTTGGTTGGATCCACCTGCAAGGTATTCATTGACACTTGGATGGAAATTATTATCAATGGTGCTATCAATGAGATGGTACTTTCTATTCATTAACCTCAACATATCGTAGTAGGGAGTATACTCTGTTGATGCAATATGAGTTTTGATATCAGGCTGGAGGAACATCAATAATGCGATTAGTCCAGGTCGTCCTCCAGCAAATATCATTACATTTTCTAAGTCAATTGATGAGCCATAATGATGATTGTAATATTCAGCAATAGTCTGTCTTAGTTCTGGTTGCCCCCATGCTTTTGGATATTTAAGGTCGTCTGAATTAATCTTGATCGATTTAGGCATTTCTGGACCGCCAGGTATTTGAGAGGTCAAAGGAAATCCTTGGCTCCAAGGGTGTGTACCCTTTTCACCCATGTATGACCCAAATGAATTTTGAAATGCATACAATGTTTCGTATATGCCCATTGGAGGAACATGGGTTAGAAAACTTTTTTTATTCATTTTATCTTCTCTTTGTTGTATCAGTCATTTAATGGAGTAAACATCTTACCAATTTCCGTATTACCATTTGCTCGATATCTTTGACCTGTTTCTAGGTCTTCTATGATCCATTTGGTTGGACATTTGGTTTTAATGATTAGTTGAACAGAGGTATCCAATTCATTTATTTTTTCTCCATTCTTTAGGGTCCTTTGTTTTGCCATTTTTCTTGTAATCCTTGATATTGACAATCAAAATCTACTTATCAATATCTTTTCAAAAAACTAAACAGAGACAATCTAATTTACTTTTTCTAATGAATGATTTGTTTATCCTTGTATTCTTTAAAGCCATGCAGAACACCTCTGGTCCTTTTGTTAAATCTTTCTTTTTTTATGATTTTACCCTCTTTATCTCTCCATGACCAGATTCCTACTGGAACTCCATTTTCAATAAAACCCACTACTGCTTGTTTTCCATTTTCATGCCATTTATTGTAATTGCCATCAAGGATACCATTATTGTAGGTGTGTCGCCACTCCCTCTGTCCATTTTTATAGAATAAGCTGACTGATCCATCTAATAAGCCATTCTTATATGTCTCTTGTAGTCTTCTTCCACGAGGATGCCATTCAGTCCAGAGACCATGCTTTTTACCATTTTTTAGACTACCCATTATTATTTTTTTTTCATTTTTTATATCATAAACAATCCCATTTACTGGTTTTGATTGACCTTTTACATTATATGTGTCATCAATATACCTGAGTTGCCTTATATTGAATTCATTTTGACCAAACATATAAGATATTGTGAATAAGATTATAAAAAATACCCTTAATGACATGGAAATTTTACAGGTTTGAATTTTTCTTCATGAATCCCCAAATTCCTTGAACCGTAACTAATAGTCCAATAAATAATGGTAAAATCAAGAGGTGCCTTATCGATATAAGCAAGATAATGATTCCTAATATCATAAAGAAGATATGTATGGTCTTCTTTGCCAATTTTAATTATTGAAGTTTAGTCCGATTATTTTCCTGACCTCATCCATTGATTCCATCACATCAGAACTATCTGAATGTGTCATTTTTGGTGATTCAATCAGGCTTTGTCTAACACATTCTTGCATTTCCCGAGCTTGCTCACGTAGGCCATGGCCCTCATAATCATTTGGGAATGAGATGATTTTTCCATCGTTTGTTTTTATGGACATGGTTGTTGGAGCATAAAATGTAGGGTCAATCTCAATTATGCCTTTATCGCCTGATATGATCGCTCTATTAGGTTGAGTATCATGCATGGAGCAACTAAGGTTTGCGATGACATTATTACCATATTTAAATATCATTGAGGTTTTTGCATCCACACCCCTTTCTGTAAAAATTGATGTTGCAAATATTTCCTTCGGTTTTCCCAATATCATATGTGCAAATGATATCACGTAAACTCCTAGGTCTAAAAGTGCACCACCACCTAATTCTTTTGTCCAAAGCCTTGGATTTTTTGAATGTCTCAGATTTTGTCCGTGACAAGCAAAAACTGATTCTACTTTTCCAATAACGTCCTCATTAAGAATTTTTCTAACTTTTTCAATATGAGGTAGATAGCGTGTCCACATACCCTCCAATAAGGCAGTATTATTTAATTCAGATGTTTTGATCATTGATGTTACCTCAACTGAATTCATGGCAAAGGGTTTTTCACAAAGCACTGGTTTTTTAGCTTCAAGTGCTTTGATTGTTTGTTCTGCATGTAAAGTATTAGGAGTTGCTATGTAAACAGCATCTATTTCTGGATTATGAATAAAGGACTCCAAGTCAACAAATGTTCTACAATTATGGAATTGCGATGAAAAATCATCAGCAGATGTCTCTGATCTAGATAGCACAGAAGATACCATATGCCCATCTAAAAGTTCCATGTCTCTGGCGAATGCATTTGCGATTCCACCAGTGCCAATGATGCCCCATTTAAAGAGAGTTGTATTATTCATTTTTTATAGGGTACATATTAAAATTTTTTTCGTCAAAATATCTAATGCGATTTGGCATTGTTTTTTCAATTGTTTCCTTTAGTGTTTCCGAAATTCTTTCAGAACGATATCTTATTGCAAAATATGGTAAATAACTTTCTGCAATATCTTCTCTTTCAGGATTATTTTCAGCATAACTTGATATAAAAATACAATCCTCTAATTGAGCCTCGATCCATTCAGGACTTTTGGCATGATATGAGTCAAGCGATGTATGGGACGCTTCATGGATAAAGGTTTCTTCTAAAATCCCTTGCTCCTCATAATGCTTGGTTGACCAGTCAGTATGAATTAATAGATTATTATTCCCACCTCCAAATGGTTTAAGACCTTTATGTATCCAAACTGTTTCTACATCCTTTCTTAATTCAGTGGTCAAGCGCCCAATAATGACAGCAAATTTTTCTGCTTGAACTTGGGCCGATTGAAGATCTCCAAATTCAGGATTCACTTGTATTTCAATTTCTAGCCCATCTTTATATTTTGCTGGAAATAAAAATGGTTCTACATCGATCCAATCTTCAAATCTGCGATCATACATAACCCTTGGTGCTGTACCATTGTAATTTAAACTTTCAAATGTAGTCGGATCATCAGGTGTTATTATGTCAGGATCAAGAAAAATTGTACCACTAAAGGGTGACGTTCCATATTCAATACAATCAGATGCTAGTCCATGAGTGAGGACCATAATTCCAGCAATAAAAAATCCATGGTTTATTTTATGCATTATCATAAAGTTGATAAATAGACAGTTAAGAAAATAAATACTAGTGTTATTGCCATTGCTATGAAGTTAAGAGGTCGTCTTTTTTTCAATTCTTCTTTATCATGTTCTATCATGTTGGTGCTCATTGTCTAATTTATAATTTTGAATTAATTGTACCAAACACCTATGCCTCTTTTACGCAATTCTTTCCCTACCATTTC
>CAYZJY010000121.1:0-4210 GCA_964478995.1 uncultured bacterium | reverse complement strand
GCTCATTCTGTTATCAGTTTTTACTCGATTAATGTTTCCCATACTTAATGCCCTTTCTTGTAAAAGTTTTATAAAATCAGTAAGCACTTAGGGTAAACAAGTGCTTATCCTCTTCCAACCACAGAATTATTTTAGTTGCAATTTTCATTAGTGATTGATGATTCTCCACTTTAGAAGAAACTAAAGTTTCTTGAAATTATGTTATTACAATTTTCAACATTTGAAAAAAATTATTAGGATTTATTCAATTAAAATCTTTTCTAAGCTATTTTTCTCAATCATCTCCCAATCATATTCGACCCCTAGTCCAATGCCTTGGGGTACTTCGACAAAACCGTCCTGATCAATACAGTCCAATTCATCTGAATAGCCATTTTTGTAGACAGGTAACTGCCACGGATTAGGAGCACAAGGGTGAACAAGGTTAATTTCGTAATAGTTACTTCGTGCAAGAGCAGCCATCAACTGACGCATCGCAGGTCCGCATGAATGTACTTCAACATCTAACCCTAATGCTTCTGTTGCAAGTGCTGCTTTGTAGCTTCCAGTGATACCTCCATCATAGTCAGGATCTACCCGGCCAAAGTCTGTAGCTCTTGACACTACAAGTTCGGTATGAATATCCGGATTCCTCACATGTTCTCCAATCATCACCGGGGTCCGAATTAATTCTTTTAAAGCCCTATTTCCTTGGATAGTTAGTCCTCCGTCCGCATATGGATCTTCGAACCAGAGTAGATTACATTCGTCACAAACTTTTCCTAGCCTGATTGCATCCGTTAATGTTTTGAGATTACAGGCTGCGTCATACATAACGTCCATTCTTGTACCTATTCGTCCTGCTACAGCACGGATCATCGACTCCTCTCTCTGGGGATTACCTTCTTTCCATCCATGCATCTTGAAACCTTTGTAGCCAAGTTCAAGACATTGCTCAGCAAAGTCAGCATAAGCTTCAGGGCTGCTAAGTCCTTTGGGATGCTCATCCCCTTGTATACTACTGGCATAAGCTGGAAGTTTATCTCTAAATCCTCCAAGCATCTGTGACACTGATTGACCTGTAATCTTTCCTCCCAAGTCCCAAAGTGCAATGTCCAATGCCCCAATCCCTGCTTCTCCTACGTGTTTAGTGATGCGACGCATGGTTTGGTAATGACTCTCACGTTCAAGAACCGGTTTTTTCACTAAAAAATGTGCCAATGCTACTGTTGCCGACATTATCACATTTGCCCTTGAACGTGGAGGAACGTATTCTCCCACATGACCATCATCACTAAATATTTTGACAGAAAATCTTTTCTGAATAATACCTGATCCTGGTTCATACCATACGTTGAATCCAGAAGGATCCGTTACAATATTGGGAATCCTCACTTCAAAAAGTGTAATTTCAATTCTTTTTATCAAGGGACTTTTCATATAGTAATCTTTACAATATCCATTTCAAAACTCACACACTCCTTACTTATCTGGATGGTAGAAAATAGAAGTTTGTTTGACGGATCAGATCAAAATAATTTAAGAACCTAATTTTTGATCTAATTTATTTAGGATTTTTGTTCGTGTACTCTCTTACAATATTTACAGCAACTTCCCTTAACAAAGCAACTTCAGATCCTGCAGTAGTCAATTGAAATCCGCGGTCGAACATCGCTTGCCAATTAAAATTTCCATATGGAATACTTCCTAGCAATTTCCCGGTTTTCTTAACTGCATTTTCCGCTTTTTCAATTAAAGCTACAAATTCAGGATCTTCATATTGTGCGAATTTACCAATGCTGCATGACAGATCATTGGGCCCTATAAAAAACATATCAACACCATCAACTTTCCCCATTTCTGTCAAATTTTCAACCGCTTCTGGTGTTTCAATTTGGCAAATTATAAATGTGTTTTCAGAAGCCTTATTTACATAATTCGGGATATTGATGCCGTAATTAGTAGCTCTTATCATGCCTGGTGCCATACCGCGACTTCCAAGTGGCGCGTAACGACACATCTCGACAATTTGAGTTGCTTCTTGAGATGTATTGACTTTTGGGAACATTAAACATTCTGTACCAGCATCCAGTGCTTTTTGGATATAAGACTCATCCGCTTTTGGAACACGCAAGATCGATGAACAATTAGTTCCTTTCATAGATTGAAGTTGCAAGGACAAACTTTTTACGTCACCATAACCATGTTCATGGTCTATCAGTAGAAAATCAAAGCCAGCAAGAGCAAGAATTTCTGTTGTGATTGGATTGTCCATACTATTCCAACAACCCAGTGCTTTACCTCCTGAATTTAAAATTTTTTTAAGCCTATTTTCTCGATACATTTAGTTTTGCATTAATGGTTTCAATATTTTTTCTCTACAAGGTTTGGCCATTTTTATGAATTTTTAAATTCTCCACTGGTTTTTAAACTTTTATGATACAAATAATGTAAAGATAAAAAATATAAGATGTTTTATTCAAAAATTATTAAACCAATAATTTATCAATCTCTAATGTAGAGTTTTTTAAACATTAATCCCCTTTTCAGAGATATAGTCGTCTATTGAGGTGGAGAGATCAAAAAAAGGATTGAATCCAATCGATTCAGCTTTAGAAGTATCAACAAGAGGAAGATCTAATTTTTTCCCAATACCTTCAACTATTATTGGTGTAGATTTATTTCTTCTTAAAATATTTTCTCTAAATTCATCAATAGAAGTTACGTAACCTGAAACTGTTATTACTATTGGAAGTTTTTTCGTTTGAATAATTAACGCTATGGCTCTTGCTACATCTTTAACATAAATTAGATCCCACAATTCATTATTATTTGGGACTCTGGCAGTTTTACCAACAGCAAAAGCCTCCACCATGTCATTAAATGGTGCTTGAATACCTCGGTATTGAATTCCAGGGCCCCAGACTAAAGTTGGTCTGACTGCAACGGCATCAATTCCGTGTTGTAAACGGTAGGTTCTAATCAACTGTTCACAAAAAACCTTTGAAGCTGCATAAACACTTTTAGGTCCAACAAGAGATTCCTCTATTACATTTCCAGAATAACATTTTGAAGGACCAAAAACGGTAGTTGAAGAGGCCCATATTAGACGAGTTTCTATTTTTTTACATTCATGTAATATATTTACAAGACCTAAGATGTTTGTTTCTACTGCTAAATCGGGATACTGCTCACTCGAAGGGACTAATCCTTTAGATTCAGTTCCAAATGCCGCAAGAAAAATTACTATTTCGGGTTTAATATCTTCAAATATTTTTTCTACCTCATCTTGCTTTACTACTGAACCAGATCTAAATTCCACATTTTCGGGGAAATCTTTTTTGTTGAGTAAAAGGCTTCTGGACTGATCCATAATATATACCTTATAACCATCATCAACTAATTTTAAAGAAGTATGTTTACCAATGAAGCCTGTTCCTCCGATAATTAATACCTTCTTGTTCATTTATTTTAGAATAATGTAGTTGAAAATAAATTTAATGTTTAATCAATATTTTTCAACCGAGTCTCTTTAATACTGCTTGTGCGATGATTTTATTATGATCAAGCATTTCATCCATTATTGAAAAATGGTGATGATTTGGTAATATGTGTACTTCAGGATCATATCCATGCTGTCGGAGATGCTGTGAATAATTGAAAGTTTGCTGTAGCCACAACCAAGGCTCTAATCCTCCTGCACCAATCCAAATTGGACATTTGACAGTAGGTTCATATGCCATACTATTATTCCTTGCAGCAGTTTCAGCAGTTAGTCTAATTTCTTCATTAACTGGGATCCATCTAGTTGGTTCAGGATCGTAGATACCACTAAATAATACTGCACCAGAAAAAATTTTCTGTGGCAACCCACGATTTATCCAGTCTGTTGCTAATAACATTGAGCAAAGATGTGCTCCTGCAGAGTTTCCAGAAACACTTATTCGATTAGGATCACCATTATATTCCTCTATATTTTTGTAAGTCCATTCTATTGCATTTCTAGATGATTCAACAACTTCATCAAGAGATACCTTTGGACAAAGATCGTAATTTACAATAATTGTTGTAACTCCTTGTGGTACTAAAGTTCTCGCTAAAAAAGCAAAATTTTTTTTATCCTGTGTTCGCCAGTAACCACCATGGAAAAAAAGATGTACGGGACTAAATTTATTAGCTGGATATATATCTATTTTTTGAAGTTCAGTTGAGCCATAAGCAACATCAAGAT
>CAYZJY010000120.1:0-4213 GCA_964478995.1 uncultured bacterium | reverse complement strand
GTAGGCTCTCCTCTTTCATAAGAACTATCAAACTCAGTACCATCAATTAGCTTACCAGCGTAGTGAACCTTGACACGATCTGTTTGACTTGGACTGTCTCCTTCGCCTTCTTTAATCACTCTATATTGGAGCCCCGTTGGAGTCTCTTTCACATCAGGGTTTTCCTGCTTGTTCTTTGCTAAGAATTCATCAGCAATCTTTAGATTGGTTTCTCCTTCCTTCTTCGACTTATCTCTTATGCTCTTCTGAAGAGATGCCATTACATTACGTCGTTTCTTCTGATCCAACTTTACCAACTCATCATCTAACATTGCATCTGTCAGCCCAGCCATGAAAACATCATAGTCAATTTCAACCTGTTGTCGTTTTAAGTTTTCACCAAGGTCTGCACCTAAGGCATAACTGGTTGAATCCATGAATGTTGATAATGTAGAAATTGATTTCTGATTGGATGATGTCTCTGTACCACAGCCGATCAGTACTAAAACCAATAATATGATAGAAAAATATTTCATTTTAGAATTCCTTTTTGCGATCTTTAGTAAATCATTATAAGAATGAACCCTTTGGATCATTCATCATAAGTAAGTAAGAATATACCACAACCTATTAAAATGCATGCTAAGCCTAGAAATGGATGATTCGAAATAAACGAAAGAATCGTACTAACAAATTCTAGGATGAATATGGCAAGTCCACCAAAAATAAGGTACCAAGCTATTTGTTTTTTTTCCATTTGATTAAAATGATGAATAATTCACCAATTGATTAATGAATCATTTTGGGTATGTTCTTCACATATAAATTACAGAATTTTATCTTAATTAAATTAATAAATCATGAATCCAGATACTGATTTTTCAATACGTACATTTTTAGGTGGCTATGATGATAATCTAACTTATTTGGTCACGTGTAATAGAACGGGCGCACAAGTGATCATTGATGCAGCCGTTGAGATTGAAAACACTTTGGATTTCATCAGAAACGAGCCTGTGGCAATATTGATCACACATAGCCACGGTGATCATGTGGCATATCTAGATGAATATGTTGCACGATATCCAAAGGTTACCATTTTAGGACATGAAGAATCACCTCTTAGTAATGGAAATGATAATTTTCAAAATATCAATGACAACCAACACTTTATCATTGGCAAATTGAATTTCACAGGCATCCATACTCCTGGACATTACTTTGACTCTATCTGTTATCAATTGCCTCCTGTTTTGTTTACAGGTGACACAATGTTTGTTGGCCGTACAGGACGCGTAAAAGGCAAAAACAGTGATCTAAGTGCCTTATATGATTCAATATATGAAAAGATCTTAAAAATGCCAGGGAACATTAGGATATATCCAGGGCATGATTATGGGGATAGTTTGACCATATCACTCCAGGATAATATTAAAAAGAGCCCATTGCTTAGAGCAAAAGATCTAAATGATTTTAAAATAAAGATGGATAATTATGAAAAAAATCGCACAATCGGTTCTTAACAAAAAATTATATAATAAGAAAATTTTGTTCATTTTTCTATTTTTTATTTCATGTAGTGCACCATCCAATAATAATGAATGCAATGATTGTGGTGAAGGCATGATAGATGGGTATCTATACAAAAAAGTGACTCTCGATGACATAACGGCAAGCCTCCTTGAGATTGAACCATCCATTATTATCGATCAATGCATAAGATATAAGACGGATGGGGACGAATTCATAGACGCAAGCATTGTAGACGAATGTTGCTGCACTATTTACTAATCAATGACTCAAGGGTTATTTTCTACCTCAAAAAATCCAAAACAGGCAATAATCACTCTTCATGGATTTACAGGAAATGTGTCATCAATGAAACCTGTTTCCAAGGCACTAAATATAAAAAATGTGAAGTGGGTTTTCCTGCAAGCGCCTTTTACAATCAGCAAGGGCAAGTATTCATGGTTTGAAGGCAACGAGCAGACAGGATGGAAATATAAATCATCATTCGATAAGTTGAAAAAAACAATCTTAAGTCTTAATAGACAAGGTTTCCCAAATCAGATGATCTACATTCTTGGATTTTCTCAGGGTGCTTGTCTGGCAATGGAATTCATCATAAGACAAAAATTTTCAATAGGTGGGATCATACCCATAGCCGGCTTCATTGGTAATAAAGATCGATTTAAAAATGACATAAACTGTGAAAAACCAAATACCCGAGTATTATTGATTCATGGTAACAAGGATGAGGTTATAATACCAGAAGAGAGTGTGATGGCACATAGACTATTCTCAGAAGCAGGTTTTAGGGTTGAATTGCATACCCTACCTGTAGGTCATAAAGTGCCCATTAAGGCAAAAAAATTAATAGAAGATTTTATCCTTAATAATTAGAAATAATTTAAATCAATCTGTACGTACATTGATCGCCTTATCACCTTTCATTCCAAAATCCACGTCAAAGGAGACTCTTTGCCCTGACCTAATACCTTTTGCCTTAAGATGCTCTCTAAGTCCACTCACATGAACAAAATAATCTTCATTGTCTTCCCCTGTTATGAACCCAAATCCTTTCAAAGAATCATACTCTTTTACAATACCTTTCTTCATTTGGTATCGGGTTCTTTTATGGGCTTAAAGTCCATTGATACAGAGTTTATGCAATATCTAATACCTGTAGGTTGAGGACCATCATTGAAAACATGTCCAAGATGTCCATCACATTTACTGCAGGTGATCTCAGTGCGCTCCATACCAAAACTATTATCCTCATTTTCCTCAATAGACTCTGGGATTGCCTCATAGAATGCAGGCCATCCACAGCCTGACCTATATTTTGTATCTGAATTAAAAAGATCATGTCCGCAACCAGCACAAACATAGATACCTTCTTCAAAGTGTCCACCATATTCGCCAGTAAAGGCTCTCTCAGTGCCTTTTTCACGTAAAATATGGTACTCTGCTGAGGAAAGAATACGTTTCCATTCTGAATCCGTTCTTTTCATTTTTTTTGTTTCTCCACGATTTAAACTTAATGCCTCAGGTTGTCCATTGTTAGTCTGACCGAAGTTAACATCAATAATTGCATAATATACAATTCCAATTATTAAGAATAGCCTGATTTGCCTTTTACTCATACTTAATTTATTTTTTAATTCCTGTCACTACCAGTGTACCAGGAAAATCATTGCTTGCATTTGTTTGAAATGCAATTACTTTGGTTAATCCGCAATCATTAAATAGATCTATCCAAGCATTTTTGCTTAGCAGTTTCATGTATGTATTTAGATCTGTTGGCCATGAATGGCATTTTAAATTTTCATCGTAGTAGTCCATGCCCATTATCATTACACCACCAGATCTCAACCAATTTTCGTTAATATGGAATATTAATTTTTCTGGGTGTTTAAAATAATAAATAACTTCCATACTATGAACAAAATCAGCCTTTTGACTGGGGGTCCACTTCATTAGGTCTGAATGAAAATAAGCCCCATGTTCATCAATTGTTCTTGCCTTTCGGATCATCTCAATTGCCCCATCTACTCCGATGGCATTTTTGCAAAGATCGTGCTTTCGTATTTTTCTTACAACCCAGCCATTTCCACATCCAGCATCAATAAATGAGAATGGGGATGTGCGAGAATTCACCAAATGACGAAGCATCTTATCCACTGCTTGTGCATGATTTGTTTCCATGCCAGCATCTTTACCAACCTCAGCCCATTCACTAAATATGTCCGTTGCTTTTCTTTGCATGTAAATGACTATCTATATTTATTAAGTACACTTGATGCTGCAATTCCAATACACAAAAAGTACATCACTCCTGATAACTCATCAGGGATTTGAAACATGGAGTCAATCATAATTACAGTGGCACCTGCAACACCCATCCAAAATATCAATAAAATAATTTTCTTACCAGGAGGTAGCATCAAAGATGTGATATCCATATCAACGCGTAAAAATAAAAGCAGAACCCTAAAATAATGACAATAACTGATCTGATCAATAATTTTTTCATAACCAAAAATCAATGTCCATAAGCCCCGGAAAGATAATCACCGATTGAATTGTATTAATGATTATAAACTATCCAAATCAACACTAAACAAAAAAAATGTTCCATCAATTTACAAGGATGGAACGAATTTTTTGATCATGCTCCTTTGCAGCATACTTTAGTACAATTGGAGCCACACTTTTTCTTGTCTTTCTTAGC
>CAYZJY010000119.1:0-4390 GCA_964478995.1 uncultured bacterium | reverse complement strand
ATTCTAGGATTAATATCATTATAATGAACCATTTCAAAAATATTGGCGGTTTTAGATCCATTTGGTATACAATCAAAATAGGCCGAAATGTGGGCTATTTAAAATTGTTGAGAAGCCTAGTTTCAAAAAACACTTGTAAAACATGTGCGCTGGGAATGGGTGGGCAAAATGGTGGAATGTCGAATGAACAGGGTCATTGGCCAGAGATATGTAAGAAATCTATACAAGCGATGGCCGCAGATATGCAAAAGTCCATTCAACCAGAATTCTTTGATACATATTCTATAAATGAACTAAAAGAATTTTCTTCTAGAGAGCTTGAAAAATCTGGTCGTTTAACTTTTCCCTTATTACTGAAAAAAAATAGCAACCATTATACACCAATAAGCTGGCAAGAAGCCTATGATCACATTGAGAGAAAACTTATAAAAACGAATCCTGACAGGTCCTTTTTTTATTTTAGTGGTCGTTCATCTAATGAAGCAGGATTCCTTCTACAACTATTTGCAAGGATATTTGGTACGAATCATATAAATAATTGTTCTTACTATTGTCATCAAGCAAGTGGTGTTGGGTTAAGTAAGTCATTGGGGACTGGCACAGCCACAGTTGATTTGGAAGACTTAGATCATTGTGATTTGTTTTTTCTCATAGGTGCAAATCCTAGTTCAAACCATCCAAGGTTACTTACCAAATTAAAAAATATTAGAAATCGAGGTGGTAAAGTAATTGTGATCAATCCAGTCATTGAAAAAGGTCTAGTCGAGTTCAGCGTTCCATCAGACCCAAAAAGTTTATTCTTTGGATCGAAGATAGCGTCAGAATATATCCAGGTTAAACCCGGAGGAGATTTGGCATTATTCAGTGGATTGGCAAAATATATTATAATGAAGGGTACAATTAATTCTGACTTCATAGATAAATCTACCGAAGGTTTTGATACTTTTAGAAGATCTATTGAAAAATTAAGTTGGAAAGAAATAGAAGTTAGTTCAGGTTTAGATAGAGAAGAAATTGAGATGATCGGAGATTATTATGCTAGATCAAAGAATACGATTTTTTCTTGGTGCATGGGTATCACACATCATCCCCATGGTACTGCAACTGTTCAACAAATTGTAAACCTAGCTTTGGTTAGAGGCATGGTTGGGAAAAAGCATGCAGGTTTACTTCCCATTCGGGGACATTCTAACGTACAAGGAATTGGATCAATGGGGGTAACTCCCAAATTAAAAGAAGAGATATTTGATCAATTACTTAGGCTAGGGGTATCCCTTCCAAGTACAAAAGGTTTTGACACTCTAGCTTGTATAAAATCAGCAGAGAAGAATGAAATGGATTTTTCCTTTTGCCTTGGTGGAAATCTTTATGGCTCTAATCCAGATTCAAATATAACGAGTAAATCTTTATCAAAGATCGAAACAATAGTTTATGTTAGTACAAGTTTGAACACAGGACATATTTGGGGAACAGGAAAAAGTACTATCATACTTCCCGTGCTTACCCGAGATGAAGAATATCAGAGTACGACACAAGAATCAATGTTTAATTTTGTAAGATTAAGCAATGGCGGGATCAAAAGGCATGAAAATTTGCGCTCAGAAGTAGAAGTTATTGGTGAAATTGGAAGTAGGGTTTTAGGAGATGATAGCTTATTTAACTGGAGCAAGTTGAAAAACCATGAAAGTATAAGGGGTTTAATATCTAACATTATTCCTGGTTATGAATCTATTGGTACAATAGGAAAAACAAAGAAGGAGTTCCATGTTCCTGGTAGAATACTACATTCTACCATTTTCCCAACAGATTCAGGGAAAGCAAAATTCTTTTATCAAATCATCCCAGAGTCGGATCAATTAAAGACCAACGAGTTTCAATTAATAAGTGTCCGATCTGAAGGGCAGTTTAATACCGTTGTTTATGAAGAAGAAGATCTATACCGTGGACAAAATCAGAGAAATGTCATTCTAATGAATAGAGATGATATGAAAAAACTAAATTTTGATAAAGATGAAAATGTTGTTATAAAAAATGAAGTAGGTAGGTTAGATAATATATTGGTAAAACCTTTTAAGGTAAAGGAGGGTGCGGTCCTTATGTATTATCCCGAGGTCAATTCGTTAATCAGCCAAAGAGTTGACCCACTATCAAAAACTCCAGGTTTTAAATCGATGATAGTATCTGTTGCTAAATCTTTTCCATCATCTAATCAATAAAAAATAGAAGAAGTGGGGTGAGTTTTATAACCTAATATGATAAAAAATGTAATTATTACTTTATTAACACTTTTAATAGTTGCTTGTAACTCAAACCGGCAAGCAAAAACAACAAGAACTCAGACTAATATTCAATTAGAGATGGAGGCTCCTTCTACATTTGTAGCAACTGCTTCTGATTACCAGACTAATCCTGTTGCCCCAAACTCTGTGATCTTAGGTTACTTAATTGATGGGTACAAACCAACTGATGCCCAATTTAAAAAGATGACACACGTTGCAATTTCATTCCTACGTGCTTATGATTCTACTGGTGAGGTTATAATGACCTCTCGCTGGGAAAATATTGACGAAGTAGTTGCTGCCGCTCATTTTAATAATGTTAAAGCAATCATTTCATTCGGTGGTGGTGAGTTTAAAGTCACTTCTAGACTCATGGGAGTTAAAGAAAACCGTCAAAATCTTATCAAAAATATCATTGGCTTCATGAAAAAACATGATTTTGATGGATTTGATTGTGACTGGGAACCATCATGGGTTGATGATAAAGTTGAGATGGAAGCTATCAATAATGCAATTACGCACCACTACATAACATTTATCAAAGAGTTTCGTGAAGCTCTAGATGCTGAATTTGGTATAGGAAAAAAGATTTTTTCAGCTGCAATTTTAAATGGTAATAGTATTTGGTACTCAGCTCATAAACAAATTTCACACTTCCCTAAAAATGGTTGGTGGAATTATTTGGATTGGGTTGCTTTAATGAATTATGACAATGATCTAGGGTCTAAACACGCCACTTTTGAATCGGTTTTTGGTGCAAAAGGTTCAGTTGCATATTGGACAAAGTTTGGTATTCCACAGGCTAAAATTATTACTGGAGTACCATTTTATGCACGTGCAGGTTGGGGCGCAGAATGGTTATCATATAAAAATATTGTAGAAATGAATCCTGCAATTGCCGATACCGTTGATTTTATTATATACAATAAAGATAATTCAGGGGAAAAAGAATACGGCTTTAATGGTACTGCAATTGTGACTCGAAAAGTTGCAGAGAGTAAGAAGTTAAACCTGCCTGGTATGATGTTTTGGCAAATGGCTGGTGACTTACCTGTCAATCATGAAAAATCTCTTTTAAATGCGATGAGTACAGAGTTTAAAAAGTAAATACTTATACTCTGATTTACCATAATTAGCGGGGTTTTTTGTTTGATGATTTAGTTCGATCTCATAACCAGATGTTTTGGTTTTCTGAAAATAATATATTGAAGATTATTGGAATTTTTATGAATATTTGAAATGAATATGATGCTAAAATCATTCATTTCATGCGGATTATCCATTATGCTCCTATCGGCAACATTTCATGTCGATCTGCATCATGAACATTACGATGGGTATAGTATGTGTGATATCAATTGTGATGATGAAAAACATCATTCCATGGATCATCAATGTGAAAAATGTCTAAATAAGACTAGCAGACTGATCGTTGAAGGATGCATGGATCTCTCATATGATGAACATGTACCATTGCTCTATTCTTTGAATGAAGGATCTTATGATAGTCGCAAACCCTATAGCACATATAGTCGTCCTCCTCCAAGCCTCCTTTAGTTAAAAACACCATTTTATCCACACCACTCATAGAAGTTTTTCAGTGGTGTACAATTAATATTATAATTTTTTAAAGGAGCATTTTATGCAATTTTCATTTTTGCGTTCTTTAAGAACGCACGTAGTTTTTTTATTAGCGAGTATGATGTTATTCACAACCGGTTGTGAAGATGATGATCATGATCATGATCATGATGAAGATCATACCGATGCAGATGGTTTTGTTCTAGAAGATGAAAGTGGAACAGAGGTTTACAGAGAATTTGAAGGTGCGATGACCGGTACGGTTACTCTAGCAGTAGGAGAGACTCTTGAACTTTCAGTCCATTTTCTTGATCATGAAGGCAATGAGATAGAGCATGAGGAAGAAGAGGAAGAAGACCATGAAGATGGACTGGTAGTTTCAGAAAATGATGCCAGTGTTGCAGTTGTAGAAGTTGAAGACCATGAAGAAGGCGAAGAAGAACATCATGAGATGGCACTTCATGTTGTGGGAGTAAGCACTGGTTCAACTAGTTTCAAACTTCAATTGATGCATGAAGGCCATGCGGATT
>CAYZJY010000118.1:0-4428 GCA_964478995.1 uncultured bacterium | reverse complement strand
TGAGACCCCAGTATTACGCAATGAATCCAATCTAAACTGATCAAGATCATCATATCCTTTATTGATCATAGGATTTGTCACATTAACATATAGATAGAAGGTACTTTCAGGACTTTCCAAAGAAATCCCAGATATGGCGTTAAGGGCTTTAACACATAAATCTCTTCTATGTTTCAATTCAGCCAAAATCAACTTTGCATCTTCATCAATCCTATCCATTATCTCAGCTAACGCGCATTGTATGAAATGGTTAGTACATGATTCATCATTTATATTCAATCTAGCAATTTGTTTAACCAATTCCTTTGGTCCTACAGAAGCACCAATACGCCAACCAGTCATAGCAAATCTTTTGGAAAAAGTATAAAGAATAACTGTTCGTTCTTTCATTCCAGGAATATTTGTGATGGACAAAGGAGGTTCATCTGAATATCTAATTTCGTAATAGGCATCATCACTTAGTACCCAAAGGTCATTCTCTATGCATAAACTTGCCAGTGACTCCATTTCTTCTATTGAAGAAGATGCGCTAATCGGGTTTTGATAATTATTATAAATAAATACCTTGGTCTTTGAATTAATCGATTTTCTCAATTTTTCAATATCTATTTCAAAACCATTCTTTGATTCAATATATCCATAAGGTACTGGTTTACCTCCTTGGAACCGAATCTGAGATTCATATATTGGATACCCTGGATTAGGATAAAGGACTTCATCACCTCTATTCATCACACAGGAGAGGAACTTCCAAATTGTTGGTTTTCCACCGGGTTGAATCACTACATTCTCAGCATTATAATCCACGCTTCGCTTCGAACCTATATCATGGGCTAGCGCTTCTCTTAATTCAAGAATTCCTTCAGATGGACAGTAACCATTTTTACCATCATTCATAAATCTATTAGTTGAATCACGAATTATTTTTGGTGTTGCTATATTTATATCACCAAGGTGAAATGGGTACACCAGTTGTCCTTGATCTGACCAAGATTTAGCCTCAGCAGAAACTGCAAATGCAGTTTCTGTACCCAAATTATCTAAATTTTTACTAAATCTCATTATGACATCAACAGAGTCAATGCTTTTTTTATTACAGATTCTAATTCGCCCTTTAACTCATCATTTTTTTCAAGATCAGCACAAGCTCTTTCTGCATAATTTTTCTTATATCCTAATGCAATTAATGCATTAACAGTATCCATGAATAATTGTGAATGCGAATCTTTCAATTCATTAAATCCAAGAGATGATTCTTTAGATTTTGTAAATTTTTCTTTTAACTCAACAATAATTCTCTTGGCAGTCTTTGCACCTACACCTGGTACACTGGTCAATGCTGTAACATCTCCATTAATTACTCTATGCTTTAATTTTTCGGGTTCTATTCCAGATAGAATAGTCAATGCAAGTTTTGGGCCAATACCACTTATGGAAGTTAAAAGGTGAAAAGTATCACGCTCAATTGAATCCATAAAACCATATAGATCCAAAATATCCTCTCTTACATGTAAGTGAGTTAATATTTGTACTTCCTTACCATCTTCAGGTAGTATTTGTAGTCCATTTATTGACATATTGACCTTATAGCCAAGACCACCAACCATTATAACAGCATAGGAAATATTTTTGGTTAGTATAATTCCCTTTAATTGATTAATCATAAAATTTACTTTGGTTAATATAGCATAATCCTACAGCCATGGCATCTGAGACATCTAGTGGTTTTGGCGGTTCTTTTAATCTTAAAATCTTTGTAACCATATATGAAACCTGTTCCTTTGATGCTGCACCATTACCACAAACAGATAATTTTACCTTTCTAGGTGCAAATTCATGAATTGGGATATCTGCCTGTGCAGCTGCAAGAATAATAGATCCTCTGGCTTGGCCCAAAATCATTGCAGATTTTACATTTTTACTATAAAAAATATCCTCAACTGCTAATACATCAGGAGAGAATTGGTCTAGTATCTTGTTTACTTCTTCAAATAGATAATTTAGTCTTTTAGGCAAACTGTCCTTTGGTTTTGGTTTAATGGTACCATAGGCAGACAAAGATGATTTCTTCATATTTGAATCAATGATACTAAACCCTGTAATTCCAATACCGGGATCAATGCTTAATACTCTCATTCCATCATCTTAATCAATTTACAGTTAAGCAAAATCAAAATTAGTATAGAGTTTATTGACATCATCATTATCTTCTAAAGCATCCAATAATTCAAGTACCATCTCGGAGTCCTTTTTTTCAAGTTTCTGTATTGTTTTTGGAACCATCTCTATCTCTGCCGATTTAATCTCATATCCAAGATTCTCTAATAAATCTCTAACTTCCATCAGTCTATCTGATGTTGTTGAGACCAAATAGATATCTCCATTGATTTGAAAATCTTCTGCACCTGCTTCTATAGCCGCTTCAAAAATAGTATTCTCATTGTTAGTATTAGAAGATAGAACTATTTGTCCTTCTTTATCAAACATCCAAGATACACTACCATTTTCTCCAAGATTCCCATTATACTTTGATAGCACATGCCGTATTTCTGCAACAGACCTATTCTTATTATCAGTAATTACGTTCATCAATATAGCAACACCCCCTGGCCCATAACCCTCATATGTAATTTCTTCATAAATCACGCCATCTAATTCACCAGTTCCCTTTTTAATTGCACGTTCAATTTTATCTGCAGGCATATTATTTGATTTTGCATTAGAAACTGCCTTACGTAATCTTGGGTTTGCAGTTAATTCACCTCCTCCTAAACGCGAAGCAATAGTGATCTCTTTAATTATCTTAGTGAATATCTTCCCACGCTTTTGATCTTGAGCACCCTTCCGATGTCGAATATTTGCCCATTTACTATGCCCTGCCATAATTACATTAATTCATTTATCGATATTATCTGGAGATTTTTGATCAATGCGACTCTTAACAATCCACATTTTCTTATAACCTTTCTTTTTTAATCTAACTCTTATAGTCTCCGCTTGGTCCTTTGTTATAAAATTTCCATAATGAATCTTATATAAAGGTGCATCAAATACTAAATAAAGAGAATCAGGCAAACTTTTATCAAATTTACTCATTATTTTCTTTGCCTCATTAGATTGTGAAGATTCAAATAATTGTAATCTATAACCATCCCTTGTCTTGATTCGCATATTCTTTAATGAATCAAGCATGCCTAATTGAGAAGTACTAAATACCTTGTCTAAAATCATAGGTGTTTTGGGAACTGGATCTCTAACCTTGCTCATATCAAACCAGAATAGGGAATCCTGAGAAAAAACTTGATTTTGAAAAAATAATATTAAAAACAAAAATCTCATTTCAATGGTCTTATTGACTCCAATGGTACCCAACCTTTTTTTCCATCAATCAAAATGATTTCTGCCCAATCTTTTTGATTATTTGAAACATCAGCAATGCTACCCTCATTTACCCTAAAAACTATTGAATTATTACCATAGAATGGCCCTGAGTATGCATCAACACCATTGGCTATGACGACAGCAGTATGACTTCTTTGTTTTTGAGAATAACTATCTATTGCAATTACATGCGTGATTATTACTATGAAAATTAAAGAAAATGAAATCATTTTTGGCACTTTTCCTTTCAGAATACCAAATCGTAGGCCTAGGAACCAAATCGCCTGAAACATCAATAACATACTTCCAAATAAAAACCATTCACTAATTGTAAAATATGATTTAATTAATCTATAAAGACGCAATAGGATAAAAGTTTCTGGCATTTCTATACGATCAATGATACGTGCATTGGCAACTGATAAGTTATGGATAATGTCTTTATCTCTTGGCGTAATGTCTAATGCATTCATATAAGCCCAAATTGACTGTCCAATGTAATTTGACCTATAATATGCATTGCCTAGGTTATAATATAGGTCACTATTTTCATAGCCAAGTCCCAAAATAGATTCATATGCTTGTATTGCATTATCATATTCCTCACTGATCATTGCTTCATTGCCTTCTAACAATAGATTATCTACTATTCCGCAGATACCATATGAAAGAATTAAAATTGAAATTAATGATTTTCTCATTGCAACGCTTTATCAATGCGGTTTAGCAATACTTCCATTTCATCAATGATTGTATCTTTTTTATCAAGAGCAGAGGGCGAATATTTTCCTTGATCGCATATAGTTAAAATGTCTATTAATTCATCAAATAGTACATTGTCTATTTTATCTATTAGAATTGATTTAACCTTAGCTGGGTCAAGGTTATCACTTCGCAACGCAAGTCTATCTTTTAGATAGATATAAAATATTCTGCTTGCTACTTCGAATGGGTCATCATTTTTATTCCTTTTCAATTTTTTCAAATTGACACGTAAAGCATTATGGATCTTTCTATCGGCTTCTGTAGATAATCTATATCCAGTGA
>CAYZJY010000117.1:2581-4531 GCA_964478995.1 uncultured bacterium | reverse complement strand
TATGAAAAAAAACATTATTATAAAGAAATAGCAAAATTTTCGACTTGGATATATACAATTGCTCGAAACCTTGCTAATACCGAATTGAGAAAAAGGAAAAGAAGAAAAACAACTTATCTAAGTCAAATGAGTAAAGAAGAGCGTCAGTATGACATACCAGCAATACAGGATGATGTTGACCAAGATTTACAAAATGAGTTTATGCGAAATCGAATTAATCAAGCCATTGACGCATTACCAGACCATTTTAAGACTGTAATAATTCTTAGGGATATTCAGGAACTTTCCTATGATGATATTAGTAATATAGTTGAAGTACCACTCGGGACAATTAAGTCTAGAATAAATAGAGCAAGATTGCAGTTGCAGGCAGAGTTACAGGATTTAAAATGAAAAACAACAGGAGTTATTTATAAAAATGAATCGTTATCAGTTTGAAGATTTAATATCAGAATACATTGAGAATGAACTCTCATTAGCAAAACGAAAGAAATTTGAGGCTTATCTAAAGGCGAATCCAGATTCTGCCAAGTTGGTCAATGCAATCAAAGATAATATTGACAGACTAAATCAAATGGAAGCACTAAAGACAAGTGAATCTTTTAATGAACGTCTTCTTGAAAAAATTGAGAATCATAATTTCACTATTGATAAAGATCAAGTGAAAAATATGATTTTTGGTCTAACTCCTGGATATGCAACATTGATGATGGGTTTTGTGGTTACATTCATATTTATTAGTCTGCAATTGCTAATGCCAAAAGTAGATAATCAAAAAATTAAGAATGTGCATTTGACTGATAATGGCACACCAGCAATTACAAATCCATCAATAAACCACGGCATCGATCAGGATCAAGATATGGTTCATGCCTTGGATGATTCTACAAAGACAGATTCTACTATTCGACTAAAAAAAGACTTTTCTAAAAAGATACAATTTGTAAATGATTAAATAACTATAATTATTTCAAACAGGTTTTAATCCCCATGCAAACTTGCTAATTTTGCTAACGGGGATTTTTTAAATATGTCATCGATGGTCAACCTAAAATCATTTACTAATGCATTAACAGTATTCTGCATACTTGTTTTTGTACAATTTTTCATACCTGAATCCATGCCAAAATTCAGTTCTCTAATGAAATATGTCACTATCATATCAACGATTATAATCCTAATGATGTATAACAAGATATTAGGGAATACCCCTTCTTTAAACTTAGATAATACCCTCCCCAATAACGATGGATATGAAAAAGATTCATCATTTGAATTAAAGCAAACCACTGCGAAGAGTCTTTATGAAAGATTAACAACTCTAATAATAGAAACAACAAGTTCAATTAACGCAAACTCTAAATCAGCAATATATATTATTGATCCAGTAAAAACTAATTTTACTCTTCAAGAGGGAAAGGCTAGCGAATTTGCAGATACGATTCCTTTGACAAATCATTTAGTCACAAAACATATTTCCAATAAAAAGAAGTTTCACCAAAAAGATTATCCTAGCGAGTGGTCAGAAATATTTTTTGGACAAAATTGGCGAGGTAGTGAATGTGCAATTATTAGTCCCATAAATATCCATGGGAATATTGCTGGATTTATAATGACACGTTTGAATCACTTCAATGATGCAACTGATAAGGAAATAGATCTTTATGCGCAATTAGCTGAGTATATGTCTTTTGGACTGACAAATCTTGAAAGTCTTGAGAAACATATGATTGGAGAAGATACTAAAACATTGGTATTGGAAATTCTATCTAATATCGACTTTAAGTCTGATTCTCAAAATATTTTTAACCAATTTAAATATCTTATACGAACATTTTTTCAATATGATAGGGTCACAATTTCCATAAGAAAAGAAAGTGAAAATAGGAGGAAGTATGATAAAGGTGTCACTTCAACAATAAAATTAGTTGATGGAGAAAAGGACGAATT
>CAYZJY010000117.1:0-2481 GCA_964478995.1 uncultured bacterium | reverse complement strand
CCTTTTTCTGATTTAGAACTTAGTGACCTAATATTGATTGGCCAGGTCTTAGGCTCTGCATTGCACTGGAAATTTGAATATGAAAAAATTCATAATAATGCAACCCATGATGGGCTTTCAGGTCTTTTGAATCATCAAACATTCAAGGAAAGATTTAATGATGAAATCCAAAGGGCAGCACGGTTCCAACAAAAGATGGCAGTGATGATGTTTGATCTAGATAAGTTTAAAAATGTTAATGATACTCTGGGCCATCAATACGGGGACTATGTAATCCAAACTGTAGCTAAAATAATGATTGACAATGTTCGCGCTGTAGATGTTGTAGGACGTTACGGTGGTGAAGAATTTTCCATAATTTTAATAAATACAACAGCCGTCATGTCAAATATTGTTGCTCAGCGAATTGTTGATAGCATCGCCCAGTATAAGTTTTCTTTAAATGGTTCTGAGACGAGGCTGTCCATATCAGGTGGTATGTCTGAGTATCCAACCCATGCTGATAACATGAGGCAATTAATTGAGATAGCCGATCAGGAAATGTATGCGACAAAGGAGCGTGGTGGAAATGGAATTACAATTCATAAAAAAATAGAAAAGAATGATAATTAGATTCCAAATAAAATTATTTATCATATTTCAGATTTGTGTCATTTCTGGTGATGACATCAATAACCAAGAATTGGCTTTAAATCATTTTATGCAAGGTGAATTTCTTATGAATCAAGGCAATTATGCTTTGGCTATTTTAGAATTCCAGGATGCAATTGAGTTAGATCCAAATGCCGCGACCATCCATATTTCAATTGCAGATGGATATAGAAGACTAGGCAAGGTTAAACGTGCTGAGGATCACCTAGAAATTGCCTTAGACCTTGACCCAGAAGAACAAGAGGCACTTGAAATGCAAGGACAACTTTTCTTAGCGCAGAAAAGATATGTTGATGCCAAACTCGTCTACGAGCATTTAAGTGAAATAGAATCGAATAACATTGATTTCATTTTTACTTTGGCTGACTTAGCTAGAATGGAAAAAGAGTGGAATACTGCCATTGATTATTATATCCAAGGATATGAAATTAATTCAATGGCAATTTCAGGACTTGAAAAAGCTCTTCAAATTGCATTAACTATCAGTGATTTTAAACGTGCTGAAGAAGTGTGTGCCCTATTATTGATCGAGAATCCGAATAATATGGAATTACTTGAGACAATGAAAGATTTGACTTTATTCAATGGGAACTATGAAAAGTCTTTGAAAATTCTCAATGAGCTTGAAAAGTTGAATGGTGTCTCTAATGAGACATTAATTCAAAAAAGTGCATTGTATGAAGAATTAAATCAGCCTGACCTAGCTCTAAAAATGATTAATACAGCACTAAAAAAAGACAGTGTTAATATAGAAATCCTACATCGTCTTGTTACACTATTAATGAGCCAAGAAAAAAATGAAGAGGCCATACTATATAACCAAAAATTAATTGATTATCATCCTGATGATCCTAGAGGTTTCATTAATATTGCAGTCATGTCTATGAGTGGTAAAAATCCTGAAGATGCCATACGTGCACTTCGCCCCAATTCTGATAAGTTTAGTGAAGATTTCACAATACAGTATCTCCTAGGTACAGCATATTATCAAATAAAAGATTATTTGAATTCTAAGATTCATTTATCAAATGCCTTAAAAATCTATCCTCAATCAAGAAATACAAAGCACAATCTTGCTCTTATATATGATTCAATAGGAAACTGGAATGAGTCTGATAAACTTTACATCGATCTTATCTCAAGTGATAGTACTGATGCCCAAGCTTATAATAATTATGCATATAGTTTAATAGAAAGGAATAAGGATATTGAATTTGCATTAGAATTGGCATTAAATGCGATAAAACTGGAACCAAAGTCTGCGGCATATTTAGACACAATAGGCTGGATTTATTATAAAATGGATGATTATGATGAAGCACTCCGTTACATACGTGAATCTCTAAGCATAGATTCGGATAATGCAACTATCCAAGGTCATCTTGATGAAATAATAAAAAGCAAAGCTGAAATAAATACACAAAAAATGCAACAGGCAGAGAATTAGGATTGAATGATTCGTATCTTAATAATTCCTTTTTTTTTCTTTTTAAGTTGTGCTGGACCAGGAAAAAATATATTCAATATTCTTCCACAAAAATCATACTCTGAATATCTAGAAGAATATAGTTCATGTACTGGAAAGGGCACACTGTTGTCCAAGGGGGCCTTAAAAGGTAAATTGTCCTTCAGTTTCAGATCACAAAGAGATAGTACTTTTTTGGAATTCAATGACCCAATAGGCCGTAAAGTTATTTTAGTATGGATTACACCTAATTCTATTACCGCTAGGAATCTAATTGAGAATAAGCATTATAGTTATGATGAGGTCATTCAAATATTACCTATGTTAAAAGTATTGGAACCAAATGACGTAACACAGATAATTTG
>CAYZJY010000116.1:0-4560 GCA_964478995.1 uncultured bacterium | reverse complement strand
ATCTGATATTCAAGTCTGCCAGAAAAATTGTCTGCATTTAACATGGCTTTCTTGGGGATTCCCATGACCGATATTGAATCCTGACTCGTAAAAACAATATCTGAAAACAACCCTGCACTGAACATGGTATCGCCTTGGTCATCCAAAAGATATAAATAGGTGGAGTCAGAAGCGTTGATTGCAAGATCTTTGACAACCAACGTGGTCAATATCTGGTCGGATGTCGTAGCATCTAAAGTAAGTTCCCACTCATTATCCTCAGTATACTTATCTCCCAGAACAGATAATGAAAAGTAATCAGTTTCACTCACAATCGCAGGAACATTCTCCAAAAGGCCATCTTCATGATCAGGAGGGCCAACGCACCCTGATAATGCCATGAAGATCAAAAGAGACGAGATCTTTACATGATTACTCAATGGATGCCTCTTTATCTTTGATCTGATGGTCCCCTAACTGAAGATCAGATATCTTATCCATTGGCTTTTCAAGTTCTCGCAGCCTAGGACCTTTTAGATCTTCAAAATGGTTTGATAGTGCATTTAGAGATTTTCCCATTGATTCTATCTTACCGGTAAAAAGATCCCACTGTTTCCTAAAGACCCCAACGAGTTCTTGCATCTCTCCAGCCTTTTTTTCCATCGCAAAATTCGATACTGCCTGACGGATCAATGAGAGTACGGCATATAAAGTGATCGGAGAACACAGGATGATCTTTTTCTCCAAGGAGAAATCAATAAGCCCTCCGTCCTCCTGATTCAAGAAAGAATATATGCTCTCATTTGGAATGAACAATAGGACGTAGTCCACTGTCCCTCCCTCAGGGTCGATGTATGACCTTTTGGAGACCTCATTAATTCGATTGCGTACATCCTTTATGAAATACTTCTTTTCAGCATCCTTCTCACTCTCATTTTCTGCACCAAGGAACTTTTCATAATGATCCAAAGGGAATTTGACATCCATGTTCAATGATTTATCATCTGGTAAGAAGAAGGTAAAGTCTGGTCTATCAGAACCAGCCTGTGTCTGTTGTTCATAATTGATGCCCTCAGTCAACCCAATGAATTTTAAGATATCCTCTACCATCCTTTCACCCCATCTCCCTCTCGCCTGTGAGCTAGATAGTATCTGGCGCAATTGGGATGTGGTATCAGATAATTCCCCCATGTTCTTTCTAGACTCTTCCATCTGAGATTTAAGGGCAACTGTATTTTCAGAAAGATTCTTAAGGTCATTTTTCATGTCCTTAAGGGTCGTATCTATTAATTCCTTTTTCTTGCTTAATTGGTCATCCGATTTACCAAGTATGGATGAAAATTTATCTTCAGCAAGTTCAAGAAATTTTTTCTGACTCTGAATGAGGGCCTCATTTGATAGATCCCCAAAAACATCCTTGAGTTGTCCTTGGCTTTTATTAATCGCATCTAACTCTTTTTGTCTTATGAACCAAATAATGGCACCACCGAGTAAAAACCCGATTATAAATAGAATGATGCCACCATACTCCACCAAAGACCTATAGGGTTAAAGCAAAAGCATCAACCAAGATACCTGGACAAGTTGTGGCTCCTAGAGAACGTTGTCCATAGGTATGAACCTCAGGTACCACAGTGAGTTTATCCTCAACATCGATCAGTTTATCACCAAAGAATCGATAGAATGAGTCATCAAATCTCATGGTCTCTATTGGAGCAACTATTTCTCCTCCCTCAACCCAAAAACATGCATATCTGGTTAATCCAGTAATTCTTCCTCCTGCATTATCACTCCAGTTAAGGTAGTGTATGTTAGACAGGTAGAGCCCCTTGTCTAACTCTTTTGTTACATCTTCATGGTTAAGTTGGCCAGATTCCATTTTGGGAGACCTTAAATATTCTCCTCCTTCTGCAAAATTTGAATCTAACCCATATTCTTTAGCAGAACGTGAACTGACCAAAGTATTCTTAAGCATTCCATTTTCAATCAGTGAAATGGATTCAGGAGATACTTCACCATTTGAATTGAATTTGGGGCATAATCCCGGTGAGAAATCTTCGATGATCGAAAACTTGGAAGATAATCTAGCATCTTCGTTCCGCATTCTGCCAAAACCACTACAACCCTGTCTTAGAGCAGCCTCACTTATACCATTCCAAGAGAACATCCCCAGAAAATCAGCGACAGCGGCTGCTTCAAACCATGTCCGGTATTCACCCGTATCTACCTTTACTGGCTCCCTCTCCATCATGGTCAGTTTATTTCTACTACGCTTTACATAATCCTCATATTCATTCTGGTTCCAATCACTCCCCGCATAACAACCTTTGACCATCTGATGCTCTGGGGTTACCAAAGAATAATCGAGACAGAAAGATTCAGTTTCAAACCAGTGCTTTTGCCCAAGATTGTTTGCACTTCCACGATACATCCTCCCATTAGCCAATATGCCCACAAAGTCAGTACCATGCATTGCAGGTAAAATAGCATCTACAGCATCCTCAAAGGCCAATCCACTTGCTTCCTTGATCTCATGACTTGAAGCAGAATCATTGGGCATCACTACATATGGATCTTCGGGTATCTCTCTAGATTCCGACCTCATACGCTCTATCTCACCTAGCCCTCTCTTTATATCGACATCAGCATTCCCAGAGACAGTGAAACCTCCATTACATGTCCGACCATTTGAAATGAATTTCAATCCTAGATCGGCATCATCCACAAGACCTGTTTGACGAACAGATGCATTGTTAAAACGAACAAATTGACTATTCTCACCATCAAAGGAAAGTACCAGATCCTCTCCAGGGCCAAGATTTGAAAATAGTGACTCGCAAAGGTTGTTAAATATCTTTTCCATTTTACACTCCTCCAAAAACTTGAACATTATCAAATAAACAAGCAGGAGAGGCGTGACCAACACGGATCGATTGATTAGGCTCTCCCTTGCCACAATTTGGTGTACCATAGATACCTAATGTATCCATGTTTCCTACACCCTTTAGTCCATTCCAAAATGGTGTTGATATTCCACGATAGTTTGGGTTTTTTACTGTTTTCGTCAATTTACCATTCTCTATGAGTTTTCCATATTCACAACCAAATTGGAACTTGTTTCTATAGTCATCAATGGACCAAGATTTATTGCTTTCCATGTATACACCATTTTCTACTTGCCCGATCAATTCATCAAAACTTGATTCACCAGGTTCTAGATTGATGTTTGCCATTCGATCTATCGGAGCCCTATTCCAGCCACTTGATCTAAAGTTTGCAACACCATCCAAGCCAGAGCGAATTTGGCTCTCCTTTCCTCCAAGTCCTCTAACAAGGACCCCGTCTTTTATGAGATACTCTTTTGTTGCCTTGAGACCTCCATCATCAAACGCATAAGAAGCAAATTCCGATTCAAGGGTCGGGTCGAACGTAATATTCATTAGTTTCGATCCATATTGCAAACTTCCAAAATCCTCCAGTTTAACAAAACTCCACCCTGCATAATTCCTTTCATCTCCCAATATGCGATCGACCTCAAGAGCATGCCCGATACTCTCATGTATCTGTAACATCATTTGGTCTGGGGCTATTACTACATCCATCTCTCCTTTTGGACAATCGTCAGCATCTAATAGTTCAAGTGCCTGCTCACCTATGCGATTGGCATTGGCCATTATCTCATATTTATCAAAATACTCTAGTCCCATCTGCCTACATGTTCCTCGCATTCCACCAAAAGTTCTTGTCTGCTGATTTGGACCATCCACTGCAGTTGCACTCAGATCAAACTCTAGCATTAAAAAGTCCTGATTGATGTCACTGCCATTGGAACTTACAAACTTGAATGAGGTCTCTATCAACTGACATAAGGAAGATGCACTGACGATCTTATCTGACACCTTCAAATTATTATATGCTTCCATGAGAACATCATTTAGGTTTCCAGCTGACAATGCGTCAGCGTCCTTTGTGAATGGCGATCGATATTCTCCTTGGAACGATGGTCGTGCGCTATCATCGAATGAAAATAGAGAACTCCTTGATGCGATCTTCGCTTGTTCGTATGCCTTTTTTGCTGCACGTGATACCCCTTCCATGGTCATGTCAGGAGTACCATAGTATCCGAATTGCCCATCAACCAAGACCTCTACCATGACACCATGGGTTGCTGACCTTGCATTGGCTACAGGGACACCATCACGGATCATTCTCGGCGTGTGTGCCTCATAAACTTCTCTAATACCTGCCCATTGTGCAGGAACATCTATGGCGTTTAATAGGTTTTTTATGTCAATATCTGATTTCATGTTTTCTTACCGTTATTTAATAGGATTTATTAATGAATAATGTATAATTCAATTACATTAAATTAATTATTTATGATCTAAGAATTCAATGATGCAAATTTTCTTATTATTATTCAAAAAAATGTAAATAAATATATATTACTGCCATTTTGACATTTATTGACTCCTTTTAATGGCCATAGAATGCCATTTATGCATACATCCTGAATTAATGTACTACATTTGACCTCTGGCACTCTAATTGAGGGATATAGGTTAGAAAATTAATAAACCT
>CAYZJY010000115.1:0-4696 GCA_964478995.1 uncultured bacterium | reverse complement strand
GCCTTAAAATGACGTATTCCTGCCTGATAATACGATATCGCACGCGAATCTAGGCTGTCCATTACCTGATCGGCCTTATAGGCACCATAGGCTCTAAAATAACCCTCTCTCGTATCCTGCCATGCGGTAGGACTATACTCCATCTTACTCTTTGAGAGAAGAAAATAATTCACCACAAATTCCTCAAGGACCTTTGGCTCGCCGGCGCTGAGTACCACAACCATTGACAGGATCACAAATTTTCTCATTATTTGATCATAACTCCTTGGGATCTATCCCGTCCAACCATTTGCCAACATGCTCCACTACTTTTTCCAAACAACCATCATCAAAAGGTAGGTCCAATCCAGCCAATTCAACTAATTTTGTAAAGGACAGACTACCACCAGCCTTGCATAGGCGAACATAGTCTGACCAGGCCTTATCACTATCCTCTTGGTCTTTCATCCAGAATTGAAATGCACAGGTTTGAGCCAGTGTATAGTCAATGTAATAGAATGGCATTTGGTATATGTGTAACTGGCCTTGCCATATTCCTCCAGTCTTTGGAAAAGAAATGTCATCATAATCTCTATTTGGCAGATAGATCGACTCTAATTCTAACCATTTTTCATTTCTCTGCTTTGGTGTTGCTTCAGGGTTCTCATATACCCAATGTTGAAAATGGTCAACGCATGCACCATAAGGTAAGAAAGAAAGGCTACCCGATATGTGCTTGTACTTGAATCGGTCACTATCTTCCTTGAAAAAACTTTCCATCCAAGGCCAAGTAAAGAATTCCATGCTCATTGAATGGATCTCCGCTGCTTCCATTGTAGGCCAGAGATAAGAGAGCAGTGGCTGTTTTCTACTGGAATAACATTGGAATGCGTGGCCAGCCTCATGTGTTAGTACCGTTATATCATGGTCGGTACCATTAAAGTTTGAAAATATGTAAGGCCGGTCATATTTAGGGAATGAAGTACAAAATCCACCTGGCCTTTTTCCATCTCTATTGACAAGGTCCATTAGTTCCTCATTGACCATCATGTCAAAGAACTGACCTGTCTCATCTGAGAGTTCATGATACATTTTCTGTGCGGCCTTTATCAGCTCATCAGGTGTACCTTTGGGCTTTGGATCTCCTTCCTTAAAATTGATCCCATCATAAAAGTATAAATGATCCAAGCCTAGAATGTCTTTTTTCTTTTCATTCAATTTTTTTACAATTGGAACAACATGCTCAACGATCTGCTTACGAAAATTAGCAACCTCATTAGGTCCATAATCCGTCCGCCCCATTCTCATGTAGCCTAGTTCAATGAAATTTTCATATCCTAGCGTAACAGCTATCTCATGACGCAATTTGACCAACTTGTCATAGATCTCATCAAGTTCTTCAGAATTGTCACTAAACCAATTGAATCTAGCCTCATAGGATCCTTTTCTGACACTACGATCCATGTCACTGTGAAATGGGCCTAGACCTGCTAGATTGTATTGCTCACCATCATAATCGATCTTTGCACCAGCAGTAAGTTTGGTATATTCATTTCGAAGGTCTATCTCCTCTTTCAGCATGTCCTTGATCTTCGGATCAAATGTCTTGAGAGAAGTCTCAATATCCTTTAAGAATTTATCTCCCCACTTATCAGACAATTCACTTTTGAAATTGGACTTGACGATCTCCTTTTCAACTGAGTCAAAACATTCCCGCATGTCTGGACCTATGGAGTCGTAATAATCTTTTTCTGCTTTTGCATCTTCATCATTGATGTCCCGACTAAAATTCAAACTGGCCATGGCCGAATATGATGAATAATCACGTCCGAAATCCTCAACCTCCATTACATGCTCTACCATTTCATCAAAGGTTGTCGCTTTTGATAGACCGTCTACCATGTTGGACATTTTTTTCTTACTCTCTTCGACATCTATTCTTTCATAATGTAATTCACTGTATTTCATTTTTTTCTCTATGATTGTTAATATTTATTATTGATCCCTATTTGATCCCTAAACGACTTTTTTTCCTTTCGTCTCTTCCAGAGGGATCGGGTCTAGGAATTGCCCTAAGTAATTCTTTCGTATAGTCATGCTCAGGATTGGAAAAAATGTCATCGGTCTCTTTTATCTCGACCAATTCACCTGAATACATGACACCAACACGACTTGAAATGTGTTTCACCACGGATAGGTCATGTGCAATGAAAATGATGGATAGGCCCAATTCTTCCTGTAGATCCATCATGAGATTGATGATCTGTGCCTGGATGGAAACATCCAATGCTGAAACTGGTTCATCTGCGATGATTATTTCTGGGTCTGTTGCCAGAGAACGTGCAATGCCAATGCGCTGTCTTTGCCCTCCTGAAAATTCATGAGGATATCGATTAGACTGTTCGGACGTAAGGCCTACCTTATTCAATAACCAATCAACCTTTTCATCTTTTTCAGATGAGGATAGATCTGTATTGATGTTCAGGGGCTCTCTTATGATATCCTTGACCAACATCCTTGGATTAAGTGATGAATAAGGATCCTGAAAAATCATCTGGATGTATTCCCGATATGATTTCATTCTTTTTCGAGGTAGGCCAAGTAATTCTACCTCGCCTTCTTCCAAGACGATGGATATCTCACCGGTGATCTTAACATCAGGTGCTGTCAGCCTTAGAACATTAAGGATGGCATTACCCAGAGTAGATTTTCCAGAACCTGATTCACCAACGATTCCCAAGGTCTCTCCCTTTATCAGGTCAAGACTAACCCCTTTCACCGCATGAACGGCACCAACCTTTCTTTTCAATATACCCCCAAATATTGGGAAGTCCACTGTAAGGTCTCTGATCTTTAGTATGGGAGTGCTCTGGCTCATGTATTTAAAATATCCGGGTTGACCCTTGCATAATGACCTTTTCCGATCTCCATGAGTTCCGGCTCAACCGTACTACCTCCACAAGCACAGTCTTGAGGATCAAACCGTGAACATAATTTACATTCATCCCCCAGTTCAAGTATGGAAGGGACCATCCCTTTTAGAGCCTTCAAGCGCTTTGTCTTGGTTTCCATTTTAGGTATGGAATCCATGAGAGCCTTTGTATAAGGGTGAATGGGGTTTTTGAATAATTCATCTATGGTTGCGATCTCCTGTATCACTCCTCCATACATGACGATGACCCTATCACACGTCTCAGCAATGACCGCAAGATCGTGGGTGATCAAGAGGATCGCTGCGTCTTTTCTACCATCCTTCAGTTCCATCATTAGATCTAGGATCTGTGCCTGGATCGTAACATCCAACGCAGTGGTGGGCTCATCAGCAATTAAGAGAGACGGATTGCACTGGAGTGCCATGGCGATCATGATCCGCTGTCTCATTCCACCTGAGAATTGATGGGGATAATCATTGATCCTTCTATTCGGTTCTGGTATGCCAACTGCCTCAAGCATCTCTATGCTTTTTTTGGTTGCCTCTAGGTCTGTCATTCCCTCGTGCTTTAGTAGGATCTCATTCATTTGGGTCTTCACCTTTAAAACTGGATTCAAGGATGTCATTGGCTCTTGAAAGATCATCGAAATGTGCTTTCCCCTATATTCAGTCATCTCATCATAAGTAAGATCCAATAAATTCTTCCCATCATAGAGCACTTCACCATTAACGATCTCACCTGGAGGATTTGGAATTAATCTATTGATCGACAATGATGTGACTGACTTCCCTGAACCTGACTCACCCACTATGCCAAGGACCTCGCCATTATAAATGTCAAAAGATACATCATTGACTGCCTTGACGGTACCAGCCTCCGTATGGAAATATGTCTTCAGATTTTTTATCTCAAAAAGTTTATTATTGCTCATCTCAATCTCGAGTATACTTTGGGGTCAAAGGCCTCTCTAACGCCTTCCCCAATGAAGACAATGGACAATAATGTGAAAAACTGTGCTGCTACAGGAGAAAATACCATCCACCATTTCGTGATGTTCTGAAGGCCAATGTCAAGCATTTGACCCCAAGATGGAGTCGGTGGCGGTAGACCAAATCCTAGATAATCTAGACCAACCAATGCTGAAATTCCTGCAACGACTGAAAATGGAAAATAAGTGATGATGGGAACTAAAGAATTTGGAAGGATGTGCTTGAACATCACCTTGAAATCAGTTTGCCCCATGCTTAGCGCGGCGGCAACATATGCCCTTGACTTCTCCCTATAAAATTCAGCTCTCATTAAATAGGTCATGCTTATCCAATTGACAAGAGTGTAGATCCCTATCAAGAGGAAAAAAGATGGTTTGATTATGGAAGAGATAATGATGATGACGAACAACATGGGTAGACTGGACCATATTTCTATCAGACGTTGGAAAAACAGATCAAATCTTCCTCCAAAATATCCCATTGCACCACCAATGAGGATCCCAAATACGTAATTAATGATGGTCAGTACAAGGGCAAATGAGATGGATATGTTGAAGGCATAACAAAGCCTCGCAAAGACATCTCGCCCTGTATTATCCGTACCAAGCCAGTGTTCTCTTGATGGGGGCTGGTACATTTTATTACCCTCATAGGTTATGTCTTCGAATGGTGAATATGGGTAGACCGGCATTAATACCCAATTGCCTTCCTCATTCTCGAATTCCTTTTTTAGATTACGGTATCTTGCTTCCCCAGGCACATCTTGCCCAAATGTCTTTCCAGGGACATAGCCTG
>CAYZJY010000114.1:1661-4774 GCA_964478995.1 uncultured bacterium | reverse complement strand
GAGAATCCATTATAAATCCTGAACCAAATACATTACTAAATACAAATGATATTATCCTGTTAATTGGAGAAGAGGATAAAATGTCCCATTTTAAAGATAAATTACCCTCTTAGATGAATAATAAATGCATATAATATATATTATGTATAATTCGGTTAATCTATAATATAGGTGTTTACAAGACCTATGCCCTTTATATTGGTCTTTTCTTTTAGTTCATAGGAAAATTTATCCCCTGTAAGTGATCTTGTATGTTCTGATATTTGAATACGTCCTGGCGGACAAGTAGTTTCTAATCTGTTTGCCATATTTACAGATGCACCCCACAGATCATAAGCAAATTTATTTTTACCGATAACACCAGCTACAATTGAGCCAGTATGAATTCCAATTCGAATATTTAATTCCATTTCTGGTGTTTTTGAATCAATTATTTTAATTGAACTGATAAAATCTTTACCTAATTGGATGATTTCTATAGCAGACTGAACTTTGTCACCATTTAATCCACCGACGGCGAAATAACTATCACCAATGGTTTTTATTTTTTCAATACCACGTTTATTTGCTAAATCGTCAAAATTTTTGAAGATCGTATTAAGTATTTTAACAAGTTTATTAGGATTGAGATTTTGTGCCTGAGGAGTAAAATTAATTATATCACAAAATATTATGGAGACATCATCGTGTTTGTCAGCAATATCAGTTTCCCCAGTTTTTAATCTATCAGCTATGCCAGCTGGTAGAATATTTAATAAAAGATGTTCAGACCTGTCTCGTTCTTCCTGTAATTCCTTCATGAGGATACGTTCCTTGTCACGGAGTTTTTTCTTTTCCATGCATGATGCTATCCGTGCATCTAGAATTGATCTCTCAAAGGGCTTAGTGATATAATCATCAGCACCGGCCTCAATGCATCTGTAAATACTGTCAGTGTCATCCATTGATGATATCATTATTACTGGTAATTCATGAAATCTGTTGTCATTTCTTATGAATTTTAAAACTTCAAAGCCATTCATTTCGGGCATGACTATGTCTAAGAGAATTAGATCAATATTTGCATTTTCAATGAGTGATGTGGTTGCCTCTCGCCCATCATTAGCAGTTACTACCTCATGCCCTTGCTTTAATAGTCTTTTCTTAAGGAGTTCGGTATTATTTATATTATCATCAACAACCAATAATTTTCCCAATATTTGTGGTCTATCCTTCTCCACATCAATTGGATGAATGCTCTCCATTACATCCTGAACCATTGAGTATTGGCTGTCATCCGAATTATCATCTTTTTTAGGGTTTAGTTCATCTCCATTGAAATTGATGATATTTCCCAATTCCTTTTCGAGTAGGCGTCCGGATTCTGATATTCTATTTATATCTGAATTAAAATTATCTATACCTATGGATTCATTATCTTCTAATAATAGTTCTGAATATCCTATGATCGTATTTAATGGTTCTCTAATGGAAACTTCAGTTTCTTTTGCAAGAGTAACTAAAGTGCTATGGGGGTCTTCTAAAGCTCTTTCATCAAAATTTTTCTCAATTATTGAGAGAATTTCTAAACCAGCTTTATTTAATCTATTTAGATCGTCTATCGGGTGTTCGATTCCTTCATCTTCGCAATCCTCAATAAGCATTTCACTGTAAGCAAGAATCGCATTGATCGGATTTTTTAAATTATGCCTGGCCTTACCTAGGTAGGCTTCTTTTGTTCTTTTATCCATTACTTTAGGTAACGGGTATAACCTATTAAATAAATTCCTTTATCTTTCCCAATAATCTTTTGAATTCAATGGGTTTAGTATCATATTCATCTGCACCTGCATCCAATGCCTTTTCACGGTCACCTGCCATTGCATGGGCAGTAAGAACTATGATCGGTATTTCTTTTGTCTCATCATTTGCTTTTATGGTGGAAGTTGCCTGCCAACCATCCATTACTGGTAGACTTAGGTCCATGAGGATGAGGTCTGGATCTTCGCTTTTAGACATGTCAACTCCCTTCTGACCATCTTCAGCCATTACTACCTCAAATCCCTTTCTCTCAAGTCTTCTAGAAAGCATGTCCCGGTTCATCTCATTATCTTCTACTATTAAAATTTTTGCCATTCTTATTGCCCCATTTTTAATTTTTTAATTTTTTCTCCTACTTCGTTCATTAATTCTTTTTTACTATATGAACCTTTTTGCATGATGGTCTCTACATTTCCCTTCAATCTAGCATGGTCTTCTTTTGTAAGATCTTTTGCGGTTATGACCACTACAGGTATGTCTAACCATTCTTTATTTTCTCTTAGACGTTCAGAAAATTCAAATCCATCCATTTCAGGCATCATGAGATCTAAAAGAATGAGCCCAGGTTTTCCTTTTCGTACCTTTTCAAGTGCCTCCTTCCCATTGACTGCAGTTCTAACCTTATAGTCATTATTCTCAAGACTTTTTCTCAACATGTCTCGAGTTGTCTCATCATCTTCTACGATTAGAATAGACTGCGTACCAGATTCGATCTCATGTTTTTTAAGGATTCCAGAGAGTCTTTCCCAGTCAACTGGTTTGGTCAAATAATCAGTAGCACCAAGAGAATAACCAATGTCTGGTTCATCTGCTAACGTAAGCATGATCACTGGGATGTTCTTTGTTCCATCATTTGACTGGAGAGCAGCAAGTACCTCCCACCCATCCATTTCAGGCATCATGACATCCAACGTGATCAAATCGGGTTTATGTTCTGCTGCCAATTTCAGTCCATCCTCTCCATTTTTTGCCTGCAGGATCGCATAATCCTGTTTCTCAAGAAATTTTTTCATCATGTCTTGAGCATTATCATCATCATCGATAACAAGAATCGTATAACCGGCATCCATATCCTTTTCTTGTTCCATGGTTTCATTGGTTACTTTTAAATCAACAACATTCAGAGGTATGGTAACGCTAAACGTAGTTCCCTTATTTTGTTTTGAGGTAAGATCTATTTTACCCCCCATCATCTCTGCAAACATCTTTGTGATGGTAAGACCAAGACCTGTCCCTCCGAATTTTCTTGTGGTTTTTTCATCAGCCTGGGTAAAAGGTTTAAATACCTTTTCAACCTGTTCATCACTCATTCC
>CAYZJY010000114.1:0-1561 GCA_964478995.1 uncultured bacterium | reverse complement strand
GATTCTATTTCGTTCAAAACCTTATGAAGGTCAAACTCTTCTATGTATAACTCCATCTTGCCCGATTCAACCTTCGAAAGGTCTAGGATATCATTAATAAGCCCTAATAGATGCTTCCCTGAATTATTTATCTTATCTAGATCTGGGATAAAATCTTCATTTTCATCCTCAGCATCTTCAATGAGCATCTCACTATATCCAATTATGGCATTCAATGGGGTCCGAAGTTCATGGCTCATGTTGGCTAAGAAAGTACTCTTTGCCTCGTTTGCAGCCTCTGCAGCCTTCTGAGATTCCAGTAACTCAGAATTCTTCTCCTCAAGATTTTTTCTTGCCTCTCTATCTTTTCGTTGCGCCTCTTCTTTTAATTTTAAAGAGTATCTTCTTTGGGCATTATATTTTTTTGTAGAATATCCTGATAATCCAATAATTAAAAGAATAAAACCCCAAAATGGCACAGCAGTAGATGCTTCCCAATACCAAGGGTGTTTTACCTGATAATTAAATTTTGCAGGTTTTGAATAGTTCATGTCCCTGTCAATGGATTGAACCTCAAATGTATAGTCGCCTGCATTTTTTGGTACGATTTCAATTATGTTATTTTTCGTAGAACTGCTCCATTTATCATCGATCTGACTTATTCGGTATCTAAATTTTTGCTTGTCCTTGTGCGTATTATAATTAGCAGCGTTAACTGTAAAGGTTATTCTGTTTCCCTTTATGGATTGAGGAATCTCATCAGTATCACCAAAATACTCATTCTGTGAGGTCTGTACCTTTTTTACATTCACAAATCCTGATGATTTAAGTGGTCTATATTTTGTAACTCCTTTCCACCCAGCAAACCAATATGTTTCACCATAATTTGCTAGTCCGCTGATATTATTCTGAATGAGACCATCTCTTGTGTCAATTGTACCCCAAACCTCTCCATCATATAAACCTACTCCACCACCATACGTGCCAATCCAGACTTTGTCAAGGTCATCAACATATAGATTGAATATCTCTGGATTTGCAACTCCATCTTTAGTGGTATAATTATGAAATTCTTTTCCATCAAATTTATATACACCAGACCCATCAGAGCCGATCCATATATTACCATTTGAATCCATTCCAAGAGATGTGACCCTTATGTCAGATAATCCGTCCTTTTGTCCATAGGTTTTAAAGGAACCATCTTCAAAGATCGTTATACCTGTTCCATTAATTCCAACACAGATTACTCCCTCATTACCTGCAATGGTAGCGTTGTCACTTCTATCAGCCGGATATCCGTCCTTTTCATCGTACAGAGTGTAGGTATCACCATCATACTTGATAACACCTAATGGAGTGACTGACCATATATAACCAGATTGATCTGCATATATGCTCACAATATTTTCAGACTGCAAACCATCTTTCATTGTATAATTGATAATGTTACTACCATCATATTTTACTAACCCACTTGGAGTTGCTAACCAAATATTATTATAGATGTCTATGTCTATGTCATTGATCCGGTTTGTCCTTAAACCATCATCAATGGTAATGGTCTTCTTTATCTTATCAT
>CAYZJY010000113.1:0-4879 GCA_964478995.1 uncultured bacterium | reverse complement strand
TGTTCTCATTGTTGACCCAGTCGCTCTCAAGGTCATCATAGACCGCATGACTGGCTAGAACGATCTCCTTCTCAAGGATCAAGTTCTCAAAATAGAGCCCCTGGGCAACAAGCACGGTGTCTCCATCATTGGAGGCATCGATGCCACTTTGAATGGTCGAGTAGTCATCTGGAACATTGATGACGGTCGCTGAAAGAAAGGTAAAAGAAAGAACGATTGGTAAAACAATATTCTTGATCATTGATAATCCCTTTATTTATATTAAAAACTAAGTATCTAAAACTTATTTTATACAGGTTGTAAATTAATCAAAATATAATTAATTGTCAAAATCACTAGCCAGTTAACCTTGGCAAAAGATACTATTTACTATTCCAAGCCTTGGTGATCTTGTCATGCAGGTTGGCTGCAAGATATTTATTTCTATCCGATTTATTCTTGATGTCCCTGGATCTTGACTTTATCTCAAAATAGGCATTCTCAAGAAATTCCCTAGCCTCCTCACTCTGCCCAATGAAATCAAGAGCCTCATAGGATGCCCAGTTTGCAATGATGAAGTCCTTCTTCTCTGCATCATTCTCCTGAGCGATCTCCTTGAACTTTTGTAATATTTCATCAGACCTCTTTGCATCTCCTGTCTTCTTGTGAGATACGATCAGGTAAGGTAGGATCGCCAGTCTCTTGACCTGGGAGGAAGAGAAATATTCATCGGCTCTTTTTAGATATATCTTGCAACTATCGTAATTCCCAAGATAATAATGTGACATCCCAATATATCGCTCATTGTCAAAGATGTTATCATCATCCTTTCCATAACTGGAGGATTGCCTAAAACTTAGTAGAGCATCATCGTAGTTTGCTTGGTAGAAGTATGTCTCTCCGATGTTATTCAGGGTACTTGCAAGGCCTTTGTTATCCTGTAATTTCTCCTTTATCTCTACACTTCTACCATAATGCTCCACAGAATTCTCGTAGTCACCCATCATGAAGTAGACGTTGCCAATGTTATTTAGGGTCTTACCAATGTTCCTCACATCACCTAGATCCTCTTTGATCGTGAGACTCTTTTGATAATATTCCACAGACTTACTATAGTCAGAATCATCTCGATACCAGATGCCGATGTTATTCAAATATTTTGAGATCTTTGGTTTATCCTCAAGTTCTTCTACGATCGACAATGCCTGCAGCCAGTTCTTTAGGGCTTCATCCTTCTCCCTTGTCTTCCAATTCAATATCGCCATGCTGTTCAATGTCTTTGCCATGGAGCTCTTGTCATTCATCACCGTTGACATGGACAACGCCTCACTGAATTTTACAATTGAAGCAGCATAATCCTTTTTCTTTCGTAGAAGTTGTCCCTGTTTTCTGAGGGATTCTGCCATGCTTGCATTGTCCTGCAAGGATTTACTCTTGCTAAGGGCTCTCTCGTAAATTGCAGATGCCTGTGAATAGTTCCCCAGATCATATTGCATCGTTCCAAGATATATCTGCGCCATGACAAGGTTTGCATCCTTACTTATTGCTTCCTCCATCATGGAGATGGCATTGTCATTATCTTCAGCGCTTTTTGCGAGGGTATATAGATTCTTCGCTTGTAGGTAGAGATTGTATGATTCGGGATCATATTCAAGTCGCGCGAATTGTTCAGATTGCTCGATATCCAATTCATCAACTATTTTGCTGATCAGGACACCAAGTATGCTCTGCAAACTATTCTTTTCAATATAATCTGTTTTTAAAAACCTATCCTTTTGAGCATCAGAGTCATAAAGCCTGTATCTAAATTTAAATCCAGGACCATCCTGCTGGATCTGGGTCCAAAACACAAAATCAACCCCCAATTCATTTGCTACATCATCCACACTGATACTGCTACCTTCTTTATATTTTTTAACCTCCGATGGTTCTGATACCTTTACGAGACCTTGTGATGAACTTGTCAGATCGAATATGAGATCCTCTGTGATGGCTTCAAGGTAACTGAGTTCGGGGTCTTCGCCCACGTCCATGTATAAGACAGCAATCGAATCTACTTGGTTTGCACTAAAAAGGAAAAAATAGAGGAGAATGGGCAGTAAGACCGATGAAGCGATTCCAGGATAAAAGAATTTTGATCGTGTCTGCTCCAACTTAGCAGATACATCAGCCAGGTTGGTCTCTGGCAGACCATGAGAGATAATGCAATAGACCGTTACATCTTGACCCACGCCCTTTAGTTTTGGCCGTCCGATGTATTTGGTCTTGTAGTGCATCTCTCGGACAATAGCATCATAGACCTTACCTGAGATTGCAATACCACCAGGTGCGGAAAACGCCTCGATCCTTGAGGCAACATTGACATCATCCCCGATGACGTCATTCTCAAGCATTAATATCTCGCCTTGATGGATACCTATTCTAAGTACCATCTCCTCGATCTTGAGCGCTTCTTCCTGTATCTTGATGCAACACTCGACAGCATCGGTAACAGTGTCGAATATCAAAAGTAGACCATCACCCATCTCCTTTAGCCATGTCCCACCATGTGATTCAACGATAGGCTTGAAGGCATCTCTCTGTTGGGTTAGTAGAGCTGATGCAAGGGTCTGGTCCTTAGCAGTAAGTTTTGTAAATCCAACAATGTCAGTAAAGACGATTGCCGCTAACTTTCTTTTTTGATCTACCATTACGTTTGGAATCTAAAGATCATTGTATTAACAACAAACCCTCACAGAACGATTATCCCATGAGACAAAATGATCTTAATGCATCATTCATTATCCATGATGGGAAACCTGAAACCTTCTAAACTTGAGATGACATGCTCTTCTAACATGATCTTTTCTGCTGCTTTCACAATCAAGGGAAAGACATGCGCCACATCTTCTCTCTCTTGAGGGTCTTTAGATAGGTCATAGATCTCAATCTCCAAATTCCCTTTGAACATGTCCTTACGTATTGCTTTGTAATGATCAATGCGAACAGCTTGTTGGCCTCCATATTCAGGGATCTCCCAGTACAAATATTCATGCCTATTGGATTGTTCCTTTCCCAAAAGAACCTTTAAAAAACTAATCCCATCCGTATCGTATGATTGGTCAACGCCACATGCCTCAATAACAGTTGGGAAGACATCTTGGAATCCAGACAAGTGGTCCGTCTTGCTCATGGGTCTTATTTGTCCTTGCCAACTTACGACCATGGGAACCCTGATCCCTCCTTCCTTAAGGAACCCCTTGGCCGATCCATGGTCTGAACTAAAGGGATGTGCACTATCAAAGAATTGAGTGTCAGCGCCTCCCGCATAGGTTGGACCATTATCACTAGAAAAAATGATCATCGTATTATCTAGCAAGTCATTCCTCCTAAGTGCCTTGACCAGGTCTCCAACCTGTTCATCTAGGGCTGATATCATGGCTGCGTAGGTGGCCCTTGGTGTTCTGTTTGGGAAATAACTCTTTCCGACATAAGGCACTTCAGGACCTAATTTATCGATATAATGGTCAACCCATTTCTTTGGTGCCTGTAGTGGCACGTGCGGAAGCGGCGAGGCATAGAGCAAGAAGAATGGATCGGAGGCATTCTCTTCAATGAATGTTATCGCCCTTTCATGCATGAGATCAGGAGCATATTCATTTAAGGAGAACCTATCATAACTTGATTCATCATTCGGATCATCACCTTTAATAAGCCCTGTATGCGGAGGGACGGCGACATTATCCAATTTGATCTTTTTTTGATCTTCCCATAGATGCATGGGGTATAATGTATGAGCCTGTCTTTGACAATTATATCCAAAGAAATAGTCAAAACCTTGATTATTGGGAACTCCTTCCGTATCTGGTGCACCTAACCCCCATTTTCCGATAAAGGCAGTCTCGTACCCATGCTCTTGTATCACTTCAGCAAAGGTCACGATGGAATCAAGGAGCGGTCTCTGCCCCTCTAGAGATGCATCATTGGATGCTGATACAAAATTCCAAACATCTCCCCTCGATCTCCATTCATCATTTCCACGGATATGAGTATGGCCTGAATGCTTTCCCGTAAGCAAGACAGACCGTGATGGAGCACAAACTGCAGATCCTGAATAGTGTTGTGTGAATAGCATGCCATTTCTGGCAAGAGAATCAATATTTGGGGTCTCAATTATCTCTTGGCCATAGACACCAAGTTCTCCATAGCCAAGGTCATCAGCGAGTATGTAAATGATATTGGGAGCCCCAACCTCTAGTCTGCATGAATAAGAAGAAATTACCATAATGGTAAGGATGAAGTATTTCATCTTATATTATTGATATAATGTAGTTTATAGGCGACTATTCTAATTAGTAATGCCATCCCTAGAATTTTCAAAGAAGGTTGTAAATCCTTTATCAAATTCACCTTTCCAGTCGTTCCAGGTCGCTCTGGCAAAATCACCTCTATATGATCCGTACCCTATCCTTTCGAAAGCATCTTCTTCAAGGATGCCATTCTTATACTGCAAATAAATATTCTCTACTCTCCTTATGCCTGTAACTATGATCAGATCAACGCTAAGTTGGTCAGCTCTATTGAGGTCTTGTCTATTAATTTCATCTCTAAGTGCCCTTGCAACAAGATCTGCCAGACGCTCATCTCCAGCGATCGTTAGATAGTACTCGCTGATCTGGTCTGACACCGATTGATGGGTAGCGCCTCTGACTGCCTGAGTATTTTGGCTGATCTCAACCCCAACAAAGATCAATGAACCGATAACACTTAAAAGCCCAAAGACCTCTATCATAGTCCTTTTATTCATGACAAATATTAATCATCATTCCATAAACAAAAAACCCCTCTAATAGAAGGGTTTGTCATCAAGTACGCCCGGGAGGATTCGAACCCCCAACCTTCTGGTCCGTAGCCAGACACT
>CAYZJY010000112.1:0-5067 GCA_964478995.1 uncultured bacterium | reverse complement strand
TAAGGTCACATGGTGGCATTTTTATTTCCGATGAGGTTCAAACCGGTTTTGGCCGTACGGGTGAAACATGGGGGATTGACCATTCTGGTGTAGAACCAGACATGATAACGGTTGCAAAGGGCATAGCAAATGGGATGCCACTTGCAGCGGTCATAACAACAAAGGACATATCTGATTCTTTACAAAAGAATACCATATCTACTTTTGGTGGCAATCCTGTTAGTTGTACTGCTGCCAATGCTACCTTGGAAATAATGGAAAGAGATAATTTAAAACAAAATGCAAATGAAATGGGCTTGTTATTAAAAGAAGGTTTGAAAAAAATTCAATCTAGGCATAAGAAAATCATTGGTGAAGTTCGCGGCAAGGGCTTGATGGTAGGTATTGAACTTGTCATGGATGAGACAAAGAAAGACCGCACACCTAACCCAAAGGCAGTTGATTTACTTATGGAAGAGACAAAGAAAAGAGGATTACTGATTGGAAGAGGTGGCTTACATGGGAATTGCGTTCGCATATCTCCTTCACTCAATATTGGGGAAAATGAAATTGAGGAAGCACTTTCCATTATTTCTAGTTCCTTTGATTCCATAATTAAATGATAGGTGATATTCATGATTAACAAAAATTACATTAATGGTTCATGGAGAGATTCAAATAATGGATCGACCTTCGAGGTAGAAAACCCATTTACTGAGGAAGTTATTTCAAAGGTTCCTGCTAGTTCAGCCCATGATGTTGATGCTGCAGTACAAGCAGCAAAGCAAGCGTGGAGAGATTGGAAAATGCTAGGCTCACTTGATATGCGTGACCTACTACGTGAGATTGCTGTAAAAAGTAGAGATAATGATAAGGAGATCGCATCGATCATCACGGCTGAAAGTGGTAAGCCTCTCATAGAATGTCTTGATGAGATAGAATGGATTGCATCAATTTTTGAATACTATTCTGAAATTGGGAGAGATCAAAGAGGAAGAGTGGTTGCGCCTGTCACTCCAAGGTCCATGAGCATGGTCGTTAAAGAATCATATGGAGTTGTGGGTTGTATTGTCCCATGGAATTATCCGTTACTTCTCATGGCTTGGAAAGTTGCCCCAGCCTTAGCAGCTGGGAATACCGTTGTTATCAAACCATCTGAAGTGACTCCTCTTTCAATCTTAAGATGGATAGAAATTGCATGCGACCATTTGCCCAAAGGCATAATCAATGTAATAACTGGTGATGGAGTTACTGGTGCTTCATTGGTTGAGCACCCAGATGTAAAGGTTATTGCATTCACAGGCAGTGTTGATACAGGCAAAAAGATTGCAATGATGGCAGCAAAGCAACTCAAAAAGACAAGTTTGGAATTAGGTGGCAATGATCCAATCATCATTTGTGATGATGTGGACATCAACATAGCTGCAAAAGGTACCGCTTGGGGAGGTTTACTCAATGCTGGGCAGGTTTGTACTTCACTTGAACGCGTATTTGTTATGGAAACCATAGCAGATAAATTCATTGAAGCTGTGGTGGAAGAGACCAAAAAGGTTCGTTTGGGTGATCCAATGAATGGCCAAACAGATATGGGTCCCATGTGCTCAAAGATGCAATTGAATCGGGCAGATGAGAAGGTAAAAAAGGCCATGGACCAAGGAGCAAGATTACTTTGTGGTGGCTCGAGGCCAGAAGAATTCAAAAAAGGATATTTTTATTCACCAACTGTTTTTGATAATATGAACAGTAATATGGAATTGATGAACCTAGAAACATTTGGACCCATAATTCCAATTCAAAAGATCAAGACACTTGATGAAGCCATTGAACTTTCAAATAATTCAATGTATGGTCTAGGATGCAATATTTATACCAATGACATGGAAAAAGCATTAACTGCAGCAGACGACATAAAAGCAGGTTCATTTTGGATCAATGATCCTCTTACAGATAATGAGGCTGCACCATTTGGAGGAATGAAGATGTCTGGTGGTGGACGTGAATTAGGCATTGAAGGTTTAGATGAATTCAGAGAGCCTAAGCATATCTTGATCGACTACCAAATAAGAGAGAAGGATTATTGGTTTCCTTATGACCTCGATGAAGGAAGGAAAACCTGATAAGTGAAAGTAAAGATTAGAACTTCCATACCTGGCCCTAGGTCTCTGGAATTGGCAAAAAGGAGAGAGGATAGCGTAGCAAATGGACACGGGTCTGTTTGTGGTATTTACATCGAGAAGGCAATAGGGTCTAATCTCATTGATGTGGATGGAAACATTTTCATTGATTATGCAGGTGGAATTGGGACCATGAATGTTGGTCATTCGCACCCGAAGGTCATCGATGCGATCAACAAACAAATGAATCGATATGTGCACCCATGTTTCACAGTTGCCCCCTATGAACCATATGTAAATCTCGCTCAAAGGCTTTCTGACATTATTCCAATCAAAGGCGATTGTAAGTCTGTATTCTTTAACTCTGGTGCAGAAGCTGTTGAAAATGCAATAAAGATCAGTAAAACATATACAGGGAGATCTGGCATCCTTGTTTTTTCCCATGCTTACCATGGTAGGACTCACATGACCATGTCAATGACCTACAAGGAAGATCCCTATAAAAAAGGTTTTGGACCTTTTCTTGATAATGTTCATCGTATTGATTTTCCAAAACAAGATCTTGATCTCTCATCTTTAAAAATTGATCATGGGTCTCTAGCGTGCGTGGTCATTGAGCCTGTTGCAGGAGAAGGTGGCTTCATTCCAGTATCACATGATGCCATGGGTCAAATAAGAACATTTTGTGATGACAATGATATTGTAATGGTAGCTGATGAGGTTCAAACAGGTTTTGGTAGGACTGGTTCCTTATTTTCAATGGAACAGTTCGAGGTTGAGCCTGATCTAATTACGCTTGCCAAATCAATTGCTGGTGGGTTGCCTCTTAGTGGAGTAGTGGGTAGATCTGAAATTATGGATTCAGCGCATGTAGGTGGGATTGGCGGAACATTTGGAGGAAATCCAGTTTCTTGTGCGGCAGCACTTGCGGTGCTAGACATCATGGAGGATGAGAGATTACCTGAACGTGCATTAGAGATTGGGAAAGAGATCATTGAAATGATCAATATTTTGAAAAAACACGTACCTTGGATCAGTGAGGTTCGAGGTCTTGGGGCCATGCAAGGAATTAGCATAATTGATGATCAGGGTAATCCAGATAAAGAGCATGCATACAGGATACATCAAAATGCATTAAAAAATGGATTGGTCATGATAACAGCTGGAACACATGGTAATATCATAAGGACCTTGATGCCCCTTGTAATTACTGAAGAAGAATTGGAAGAGAGCCTTGAAATTCTTTCTAGTGCTCTAAAAATTCCGTGAAAAATAATAAGGAATAATAATGAGCAATATTAAGTATGAGCAATTTGGAGAAAAACAAAACTGGGTTAATGGTAAATACGAACGTTCAAATTCTGATAGAAACATTTCAGTCCTTTCTCCATATTTTGATCAGGAAATTGCTACAGTACCAGATTCAAATTCTGAAGATCTCGATCATGCTGTAAAAGTGGCAAGTAGTGTTTTCTTAGAATGGTCTAGATTAAATATTAGAGATAGATCAGAGATCATGTTCCAATTCAAGAGGATCATTGAATCAAATTTGGATGAACTAGCAAATATCATAGCATTGGATAATGGGAAGACCTTGGAGGATGCCAAAGCAAGCATCATGAGAGGAAAAGAGGTTGTAGAATTTGCAACTTCACTTCCAAATGTTTTGAAAGGTGATTCATCGGAGGTTTCAAATGGGATAACTTGTACCATGACCCATGAACCTCTTGGCGTTGTGGCGGGAATCACTCCTTTTAATTTTCCAGCGATGGTCCCTCTTTGGATGATCCCATTAGCAATTACTGCTGGTAACTGTTTCATACTAAAACCGTCAGAGCAAACACCCCTATCTGCATTAAAAATTGCTGAATATTTGAAAGAAGCGGGATTGCCTGATGGAGTATTCAATGTCTTAAATGGTTCCAAAGAAGCAGTTGAAGGAATTTGTGATCACCCAAGCATAAAGGCTGTTGCATTTGTTGGTTCATCACATGTTGCCAATATTGTTTATTCTCGTTCTACATCATTAGGCAAAAGGGCTCTTTGTCTAGGCGGTGCAAAAAATCACATGATCGTAGTACCAGATGCTGATCTAGATAGTACAGCAAAAGGGTTGTTGGCAAGTTCCATGGGTAGTTCAGGACAAAGATGCATGGCAGCGAGTGTTGCGGTGGGGGTTTCAGATGTTGACCATATTATTGATCAATTAGTTAATGAAGCCAACAGTTATGTGCTTGGTAAAGACATGGGTACCATAGTCAGCAAGTCAGCTCTTGAACGTATTTCTAAATATATTGATGAAGCAGAAAAAATGGGTGCAAAGGTATTGATAGATGGCCGTAATCCCATTCCTCCAAAAGGCTATGAAGAGGGCTATTGGTTAGGAGTTACCATTTTAGACCATGTTCAGCCAGATTGGCCTTGTGCCAAAGATGAGATCTTTGGACCAGTATTATCAATCATTCGTACAAATACATTGGAAGATGCCATGAAGATCGAAAATAATAATCCTTATGGAAATGCTGCTGCAGTTTTTACAACCTCTGGTGAGGTAGCAAGAACTATCTCAGAGACTGCATCTTCTGGGATGGTTGGAATAAATATCGGAGTACCAGTTCCAAGGGAACCCTATAGTTTCGGTGGTTGGAATGAATCAAAATATGGGCATGGTGACATAACTGGTAAGAGTGGGGTAGAGTTTTGGACAAATCTAAAAAAGGTGACAGCACGATGGCCAGAATCCACTGAGCCATGGAAAAAATATTTTTAATACCTATCAAACCATTTGGAATCTAAATCAGGCCATTCTCCTTCTTCGGCCTGTTCAGCTTTGTTCTCCCAATTCTTCTTGCCACTCCATGAGTCGATATTGATTCCATATACTGATGTTTGTTTTAATTGTTCTTCGGTTATTGGACGTTAATCCTTCCCAGATTCCATTTAATTGAAATATTTTTATAGTAAGCCATTTAGT
>CAYZJY010000111.1:0-5075 GCA_964478995.1 uncultured bacterium | reverse complement strand
GTGAACAATTAACCAATCAATTCAGTGTTGCTTTAAGTAGGATGATTCGTACTATTCATGAAAGAATGAATCTAAGAGAGTCAGAAAGTATTACTCCTCAAGATCTTATTAATTCTAGAGTTGTTACAACCGTAATTAATACATTCTTTGGTACATCACAACTAAGTCAATTTGGAGACCAGACCAACCCTCTGGCAGAAATTACCCACAAGAGAAGAATTTCTGCTCTCGGTCCAGGTGGCTTAACAAGAGAAAGAGCAGGTTTTGAGGTTAGAGATGTGCACTATACACATTATGGTCGCCTTTGTCCTATTGAGACTCCAGAAGGACCTAATATCGGTTTGATTTCCTCTTTGGCAATGTATGCAGAGGTCAATGACCATGGTTTTATTGAGTCTCCTTATCGTAAGGTTGAGAAAAATGGCTCGGGCCCTATTGTCACTGATGAAACAAAATATCTATCTGCTGATGATGAAGATAGAGTATTGGTTGCACAGGCCTCAACTTCACTTGATAAAAAAGGCGCAATAGATGAAGAAAATATAAGAGCTAGAGTGAAAGGTGACTTTCCAATTGTTAGTCCCCATGAAGTAGATTATGTTGAAGTCTCACCGAATCAAATTTTAAGTGTTGCTGCTGCTCTGATTCCTTTTCTTGAACATGATGATGCGAACCGTGCTCTTATGGGGTCAAATATGCAAAGGCAGTCGGTTCCTTTAATGAAGCCTCAAGCACCTATTGTTGGTACTGGAATTGAGAAAAAGGTTGCAGTCGATTCCCGATCTGCAGTTGCTTCTCCAGTTGATGGAAGAATTGTTTATGTAGATTCAAAATGTTGCCGTATTAAGCGAAAGGATGTCATGGATTCGCTAGCTCTTTACGAAGGAGAAAATATTGTAAGGATTGACTTCAAGAAATTTCATAGAACCAACCAAAATACAGTGCATAATCAAAGACCATTAGTTTCTGAGGGAGATCAGGTAAAAAAAGGTGATGTTATTGCAGATGGTGCTTCAACCGATAATGGTGAGCTTGCACTTGGTTCAAATATTAGAGTTGCCTTTATGCCCTGGAGAGGATATAATTTTGAGGATGCGATTGTCATAAGCGAGCGCTTAGTTAAAGATGATATCTATAGTTCTGTTCATTGTAATGAGGTTGAATTAGAAGTTCGAGATACTAAGAGAGGGCAAGAGGAACTTACGGCTGAAATTCCTAATGTTGGTGAAGATGCTACAAAAGATTTAGACGAAAATGGCATAATTCGTTTAGGTGCTAGAGTTGAAGAAGGTGATATATTAATTGGAAAAGTCACACCAAAAGGTGAAACCGACCCCACTCCAGAAGAAAAGTTGCTTCGAGCAATATTTGGTGAAAAGGCAGGAGAGGTAAAGGATGCATCAAAAAGAGCTGAACCTGGTATTAAGGGAGTTGTAATAAAAACTCAGTTATTCGAAAAGCAGGCCAAGATAACAAAAAAGGAAGAGCGTGGACAAATCCTGATTTACCAAAAAGAGGCTGGGGAAAAAAAATCTCTTCTAAAGAGTTCTAGGGATGAGAAGTTGACAAATTTACTCAAAGATCAAATATCCAATGGCATAAGGGATCTTTCCAGTGGTAAAACTTTAATTAAAAAATCAACAAAACTTACACTTAAGCGTCTAAATAGTTTCGATATGGAAAGATTTGCTCAAGATGAAGCTTGGGTAGAAGATAAAAAAGTTTGGAAAAAGATAATGGCGGTATGGAGATCATTTCGTGAAGAATGGGCAAATATTGAAACTCAATTAGAACGAAAGATATTCAAATTAAGGATTGGTGATGAACTTCAACCAGGTATTTTGAAATTGGCTAAGGTTTTTGTAGCTCAAAAGAGAAAAATATCAGTTGGTGATAAAATGGCAGGAAGGCATGGAAATAAAGGTATTGTTGCCACCATTGTTCCTGAGGAAGATATGCCGTTTATGGAAGATGGTTCTCCAGTTGACATTGTTCTAAATCCTCTTGGTGTGCCTTCTCGGATGAATTTAGGGCAGTTATATGAGACAATGTTAGGCTGGGTTGGCGAAGTAACTGGAAGAAAGTTTTCCACTCCTGTTTTTGATGGTGCAACACCTGAAGAAGTTGCAAGGGAATTAAATGAAGTTGGACTACCTGCTTCAGGAAAGGCAATGCTAATTGATGGTAAAACAGGTGAATATTTTGACAACCCTGTGACTGTTGGAAGTATCTATATGATGAAATTAAGTCATATGGTCGATGATAAGATGCATGCTCGCTCAACAGGGCCATATTCTCTCATTACTCAGCAACCTTTAGGTGGTAAGGCTCAATTTGGTGGTCAGAGATTGGGAGAGATGGAAGTGTGGGCCTTGCAGGCATATGGGGCTGCGCACACGCTGCACGAATTATTAACAGTTAAATCTGATGATGTTGAAGGCAGGTCCAAGGTATATAATTCAATAGTCCGTGGTGAACAAATGCCTGATTATTCAGCACCAGAATCTTTCAATGTCATGATCAAGGAACTGCAAGGTCTTTGTATCGACGTGGAACTCGATTAACATATAAGGAGAATTAATTTTGACATACATTCAATCAAACCCTGTTGATACATCTAAGCAGTATAGTTCCATAACCATAGGATTGTCTTCTCCTGAAAAGATTTTACAACGTTCTTTTGGAGAAGTTCTTAAACCTGAAACCATAAATTATAGATCATACAAACCTGAAAAAGATGGTTTGTTTTGTGAAAAGATATTTGGTCCAGTTAAGGATTATGAATGTCATTGTGGTAAATACAAAGGCATTAGGTATCGTGGTATAATATGTGATAGGTGCGGTGTGGAAGTTACGCGTAAAAAGGTTCGTCGCGAGCGTATGGGGCATATAACATTGGCTGTACCAGTAGTCCATATATGGTATCTTCGTTCAATACCAAGTAAACTAAGTTATTTGGCAGGAAAAAGTACAAAAGAACTTGAAAGAGTAATCTATTACGAGATGTTCATGGTAGTAGAACCTGGGGCAAGTGGAGTTGAAAAATTTGCTTTGATTGAAGAAGATGAATATCTTGAATTAGAAGAGCAATTTGGGTATATGGCAGTGACGGATGAAGACAGAGATAATGAGAATTATTTTTATGCCACCATGGGTGGTGAGGCAATGAAGGAAATGTTGGCAAGATTGAATATTATTGAACTAAAAAATGAGTTGATTGATATTGTAAAAACATCTAAGTCTAAGCAAAAGCGTGGTGAAGCATTAAAACGTTTGAAAGTTGTTCAGTCTTTTGTGCCTAATCCTGTTAAAAATCGTATTAATAAACCAGAGTGGATGATTGTATCAATTTTACCTGTTATTCCTCCTGAACTTCGTCCTCTGGTACCATTGGAAGGCGGTAGGTTCGCAGCTTCTGATTTAAATGACCTTTATCGACGCATAATTATCAGGAATAATCGTCTGAAGCAATTGATGGAGATAAAGGCTCCAGATGTCATATTGAGAAATGAGAAAAGAATGCTTCAAGAAGCTGTTGATGCTCTTTTTGATAATAATAGACGGAAAACTGCTATTAGGAGTGGTTCTAGGAGGCCTCTAAAATCACTTTCTGATATGCTTAGAGGAAAAACTGGTCGTTTTAGACAAAATCTTCTAGGAAAACGTGTAGATTATTCTGGTAGGTCTGTGATTGTTGTTGGTCCACAACTTGAGTTACACGAATGTGGAATGCCAAAAAATATGGCTTTAGAATTATTTAAACCTCATATGATTCACGAATTGATGGCGAGGGGCTATACTCAAACCCCAAGAAGTGCAAAATTAATGGTTGAGAATAGAGAGCCTGTTGTATACAAAGTTTTGGAATATGTTGTTCAGGATCATCCAGTTTTGCTTAATCGGGCACCAACACTTCATCGTTTAGGCATACAGGCTTTTCAGCCAGTTTTAGTAGATGGAAAGGCAATTCAGTTACATCCATTAGTATGTTCAGCGTTTAATGCTGATTTTGATGGTGATCAAATGGCTGTCCATGTCCCGCTGGCAGTAGAAGCCCAGATGGAAGCAAGGATGTTAATGTTGTCAAGCCATAATATTTTGCACCCTGCAAATGGTCAGCCAATTGCAGTTCCTTCGCAAGATATGGTCCTAGGGTGTTATTACTTGACGAGACCAAAAGAAGGTGACAAAGGTGAAGGTAAGATTTTTGGTTCAATTCAGGAAGGATTGTTAGCCTATGAAAATAAGGCTGTTGGCTTACATTCCATTGTTGATGTTAGGCATAATGGGAAATGGATTAAAAAAACTACTGTTGGTAGAATTATTTTCAATTCTATTCTCCCAGATGATGTAGAATATGTAAATGATATCATCAATAAGAAAATGCTGACCAAAATTGTTAATAATGCCTATTTATTATCTGGTAATTATCAGACAGTATTATTCTTGGATAGACTAAAAGATCTAGGATTTGGAATGGCAACACATAGTGGTGCATCGATTGCTATTAGTGATGTTCTCATACCCAATGAAAAGAATGCCATACTATCCTCTGCGCAGCAGGAGGTAGATGAAATAAAAAGGAAATTTGATCGTCATATCCTAACTGATGGTGAGCGCTATAATAAAGTAATTGATGTTTGGACCCATACTGCAAATCAGATGGCTATGACTATGATGAATACGCTAAAGGAAGATCGCCAAGGGTTTAATCCAGTATATATGATGGCAGATTCAGGTGCAAGAGGTTCTCAAGACCAGATAAAGCAATTGGCTGGGATGAGGGGATTAATGGCAAAGCCACAAAAATCTATGAAAGGTGGTGTTGGTGAGATTATTGAGTCTCCTATAACATCTAATTTCAAGGAAGGTCTTTCTGTATTTGAATATTTTATTTCTACCCATGGTGCGAGAAAAGGACTGGCAGATACTGCATTGAAAACTGCCGATGCTGGTTATCTAACACGAAGGTTAGTTGATGTTGCACAGGATGTGGTGGTATATATGGATGACTGCGGAACAATAAACGGAATCGTTATTGCTGATTTAAAAGAGGGTGAGAAGATTGTTGAGCC
>CAYZJY010000110.1:0-5106 GCA_964478995.1 uncultured bacterium | reverse complement strand
ATGGTGTGTACTTAATGATGGCACTATTGGACAGACATACAATATTGGTGGTAATAATGAGATAAAAAACCTTAATGTCGTCAGGACAATCTGTGATATTCTTGACGAATTATTGCCAAAGGATAACGAATCATACTCAGATTTGATCACCTTTGTAAAAGATCGTCCAGGACACGATTTTCGCTATGCAATTGACGCAACAAAAATTAATAATGAACTAGGATGGACACCCAAAGAGTCATTTGAAAGTGGTATACGTAAAACAATTGAGTGGTATCTAAATAATGAGATATGGTGGAAGTCTATTCAAGATAATACATATAGACAAGAAAGATTAGGTGTTGTCATATGATAACATATTAGTGGGCATATGTGATATAAGGATTTATCAAATAATAAATAGTCAAAATCTTAGATAGATTTTCCTAGAAAAGCCAAGGAATCACCCCTTCAAAAAATTATAATTAAATCCAAATTCAAAGGAAAATTTTCTTGAATTTAATCCATCATTAATCATTGTAAATCCTATGTTTTTAAAATTGACCTGATTGAGCCCAATTAAATAACTCAGCCCTTTTATTCTTGAATTTTTTGATATTCTTATAGCATTTAAAGAACGTGATTGGTATCCATTGCTATATCGCTCATCATATGTATCATTGTAATTACCGTCTATATCCTGATTAGAGACCAAACCACGTTTAATATATGAATTGTCAAATTCAATGCTAATATTTTCTAGTGGAATTGAAAAATATATCAATATTTCTTCGGCATGAGGCCCTGCCCAAAAACCTAAAGGTTGATCATGGCTATAATAATCATTGATTGTGTATTTATGTTTATATATACGCTGATCTGTCCAATTATATTCAATAACCATATTTGATTTTTCAATTATTAGATCATTTTTATTATATCCAATTTGCCATGCAAACCAATTATGATTTTTTGAATTAAATATCCACTCTGGTGTTAATTCATCCATGAAAAATCCAATATAGAGTTTATGATTATTATATATTGTATATGATAGGTCAAATCCCATTTGGAGATTGTCTGTGTCACCTAAATAATTTTCAATAGGGTAGTAGGGAGCAAATGGAATCAAATAGTGAATATCTAGTCCCCTCGCAGCATATATAACTGTTTCATTTACACTCAATTCCAAGTTCCTTGAGGGTTTCCATTGAATCTTATGGGAAGATATATTTCTTGCAATATTTAATGACCTTTGACCAATTTTGTTTTCATAAAGTTCTGCACGACTTGAATCTGGGATGCCACTATGAAGGAAACCGTGGAAAAATGTGAAAGTTAAATTATCTTTTATTTTCCAATCAAATCCGAATTGAGGATAAGAGGGTGCCTTTTTTGAAATATGAATAGCTCTGATTCCGTGACCCCAATGTCTATCAAATATTCCAAAGTTAAATTGGACTGACTCAGAGTTTCTGTATGTGAATTTTGCCTTGATGTATTCACTCCAATATCCATCAGCATCTTTTGATCTATCAAGGTAAGGCAAACTTTTTATTGGCGAGAATTCATATAAACCATTTTCAATTCTTCCTAGAAATCCAAGTTGTAAATAATTTGCTTCAACTGAAATGAATTCATTGTGATATGTGATATCTAGACCTGCTCCAAAAGTTGTTATAGGGTCACTTTCATATACCCAATCTGATCCATTTGAAGAAAAGTGGGAGAATAGAATTGGTTTGATCATTAATTCTTCAGAAAATAATGAGGATGTAATTACAGTTAGAAAACATAAAGATTTTGTGATGGATGTCATTTGCTTCTCGCACCGAGTAATATATTAGAACTGGCTTTAAAAAAATATTTAATATCGGTCAATATTGGTGATTTCTCTTTTTGTAATAAATATTCTCTTTCACTATTAACTATCTCATCAAAAGACTCTGGTAAATCAGCATAATAGGGAGGAATTAATCCAGGTTTGAAATTTATTCGTTTTTGTTTTAGGTCATCAGGATATAGACTGAAATAATGTTCACTTAAAGCACGTATTCCAACAAGATTTAAGTCTCCTTTAAGCCAATTATAAATTTGCGGTATCTCATCAAGGAAATACTTCCTAAATATTTTACCCCAAGATGTAATGCGATAATCGCCTTTCATTTTTCCTGATTTATCTAGGTGATACTTTTCATAAATATCACCCTGAATAAATTCACTATATGGATACATGGTTCTTAGTTTATATATGTATAATGGTTCTCCATTATAGCCTATCCGTTTTAATTTTACAATAGGTCCATAGGATGGAGATTTTTCCTCTGAAACTGTTTTTTTCTTTTTACAAATAAAATAGAATTTATCTTCAATAGTAATTTCATTAATTATTTCATATCCACAAAAAGCAAGTCTCCCCAGTAATTCAGATTTTGATAGTACGCGATTTTTTCCTTTTGTAATGATAAAATAAATTTGTTTTGTAATTGTTAGTTTTGGAAATACTCTGTGAAGTAAAAAATAAAATGGTAAAATGATCAAATATAAAAAATGCGGCATTTTTGATCTTAGGTTAAGTGCAAATCTTTCTAAGGGTACGAAGTTCCCAACCAAAAGACCTCCGCTCTCAAGCTTGGAATATGCTGACAATAGATATTCATTTATTCTTCTACAATCATTTAATTTGTGAATGTTGATTAATAACTGTTTAGATTGATCAAATAATAATTCAATATTTATTGCTTGATCTGTATTTAAGATTGTTACCTTTTCCTTTGCAATGTTTTCTGATTTAATAGAATCCCAGATAAAATTCGTTAAGTCATTATCATACGTAAAACCAAATGTTTCTATATTATCAGATAGAACTTTCCTATCATAAGATAAACTTGAATGATTGCTTGCTTTATCTATGGATAGAAACTCCTGTGAATTATTTACATCAATATTCTTTTTTTCTTTATATCCATTATGATAATATTTTTTTGATCTGCCAAAGAAATAAAGGAAAAAGGAAATAATTTCCAATCCGGAATGAATAAATCCTGCTTTATATGTTATGGCCACTGATTCTGAATCCAAGCGTAGTGTATAATAGAAAAATGTAATAAAAAGGATAGTTAAAATTGAGCCTTTCAAATATGGAGCAATCTCGTAATAATGATTTATTGAATTGGGTTCCTTATATCTATTGGTGAGAAGAGTACCTAGACCCCAAGAGGCGATTAAAACCAAAAAATTTTGCTCGTGTAGTACGCTATAGTAAAAAAAGCCTGTACTCATATATGTAATGCAAATATAAATTAGAAGTAGACTTGACAGCCCAGGAATCAGCCATTTAAAATAGAATTTATTTTGAGTAGTATATTCAGTCTGATTTTCAATATTCAACACTTTAATACCGGTTGATCTAATTAATATTTTTAATAATAAGGCCATCACAATAGAATAAGCGACCATTACTGATGTGAATGTCACTATGAATGATCTTGATATGTTCCATAGATCAGAAAATGATATTGTAATTACGACGAAAAGAAAACTAAGCATTGAAGACCAAAATGTAATTCTTAAAACAAGTGCAAATGGTTTTTGAATCAAGGCATTAAATCTTTCATAGTAGTTTGAGAATAATATCCAGAAAAAGATAAATACCATATAGAGATACAGATAATTGTTTTTTGGAATTATGATTTCAAATTTTTTATAATTCATTATTGCGAAGGCAATTGTGAAGACTGTTAAATCAAGCGTCCAAAGTAATTTCTTTAAATTTGATTTACTGATCATGGAATAGGTGCACCCCTAATAATTATTTGATTTAGTAAATAATTGGAAATTTATGCTAGGCTTGCAATTTGCACTGTGTTGATTATCACAGTGAATATATATGAGCATTGTAAAAGTACGCTAAAATCATCGTTTTATTTTTTAATTAAGAAAAATGTTAGCGTTTTACAACAATAGAGGGTACTCCTTTGGCTACAGTAATCTACTTATATAATCTAAAAAGAACTAAAAAATATTATCCAGATGAAACTTATTCATATGGTTTGGATTATTTTTTAATTGCTCAAAACTATCTGGATAGTTTATTATGAACCAGTTGATAAATTTATTTACATCTATATTATCTTTAAGCGAAAACCTACATCTTCTTTTTTGGCTTTCCTTGCTTCTTTCATCACTAAGAATTTCCACCGTCTTTTTAATAATGCCTTCACTTGAATGATAGATATTCAAAAGCCCTTGGTCTTTTTGTGCCTCTAGAGTTCCTGCAGTTAATGTATTTACATATATGCTTGGTGTGCCCAACATTGCACATTCAGAAGCCATTGTTGCTCCTTCACCTATAAACAACCATGCATAATAGAGAAGACTATGTATTTCAGTTGCTTCAATTTTCAATTCAAAATTTTTCAGGGGTTTTGGCAATTCACATTCAGAAGATATAAACACTCTTGCATATTTTTTAACTTCTTCAACTAGTTTTAATAAATAAGATGAAGAAAAACCCTTTTGACCAATATCATGACTAGCATCCCAAGAGACTAACCGTATGATGACAAATTTTTCATTGGATTCTAAGCGTAGTTTATCAAGTATGGCACCATTAGGTTTGAAATAATTATTTTGCAGATAGCATTGTTCCATAAAACCATTAAATCTTAGATGCCTATTGCCTAGATCAATTTTGAAAACTTTAGGGGTAAGCACTACATTGCAAAATGGTAAAAAAGAAATTAGTCCAAGTTTGGCATGCTCTGTATCTGTGAATGCTATATGTGGCTTTCCAATTAACCAAGACACGTGACCTGCATATGGAGAAGCAAAACTAAGAAAAAGATCAGGTTTGAAAATTTTTGATAGTTTAAATAATTGATAGTCTGCACTTACCAAATAGAATAGTTTTCCAATTAATCCTTTTCTGCCTTTTCCTCTGGAAACATACTTTATAGAATAATTATCCAACAGCAGGTGTGTCACATCCTTATCTCTTGCTGTTACAAAAACCTTATGATTATGGCTATTAAGATATGCTATTGTATTTTTAAAATAATGCACATGGGCTGGGTGCCCTATGTCTATGAAGACCCTCATGACAAAAAATACAAATATGGATTTTGA
>CAYZJY010000109.1:0-5145 GCA_964478995.1 uncultured bacterium | reverse complement strand
GCTTTGTGTTTCCTATTTTCCTAGGCACATCTAGCGTTTAAGGCTCTAACCACCGTGACCATGATTTATCTGGGCTCGGTTGGCGGGTTTCAACTACGAAACCACTCCTGATGATGTCTAAAGATACAAATTATATGGATAAAAAAGAATAGTTACTTGTTCAGATACGGATCCATTAAAATAGAATTCATGCTGAATTGAATTTCTTGAGTTCAGTTTGAATGGACAATAGGATGTCTTTGGCCCATTTAACTCTGCTATTTCGACCTTTTGTTAGACCACATTTTCTATTAAGAAGCGACCATACAGTTTTATCAGATCTTGTCTTTTCTAGAACAATGAGAAAATTTTCAAACTTATCCTTTGTACCGGGGTTTGAATATGAATATTGGAATTGGAGTTCTGCGTGATTTCTTGCTATGTATGTCAACAATTTCTCCCTCGCCTCATTTTCATTACCCTCAATTTTTTTTATGTAAGACATCAACATGAAAAGTTCACCAAATTTCTTACGAATATCTTTATCGACCAGATTAAACTGACCATTACTTTTCAATCCATCAAATGTAGAAAAATTAGGGCTATACATATAGGTGCCTGTCGTCCAAATGTCATATGTGAATTTAAATGGGTCATCGATCTCACTTATGTGAAAGGTCTCCCAATTATCAAATAGATAATCAATTTTTTTATTCTGTTCTTCATAATACAATAATCTCTCATCAGTATAATCGATTATTTGTGTTATTTCATTATTGATGATCTCATGGACCATGATCCTTTCTTCTTCGATATCAGATTGTCTTTGATTTTTATCTATCCAGAGAGAAACAGTAATCCCTAAGAGAACCGCAAGAAATTCAATTCCACCTCTTGCTAAAATATTTTTCATGCTTAACCCAATCCGTTCTATATATGAAAAATATTATCCACAAAAATGAGGCTAATTACAGTTAACTACTCTTCTTCTTCAGACAAAACTAAGTCTTCATCATCCGGAGTATTATATACCCAGATACTGACGCCACCAATAATTGCGCCCATAAGTAATGGTATCATTGGAGGTGAGTCAACAAAACCTCTAATTCCTCCTAGACCAATGACCAAAAATATGGTAATAAGCCCAAGTCCAACAGATAACAAAATTCGCTTAGCAATTCTTGGAGGATGATTGACATGCATTAATAAAACAATGGCAAGAGCAGCCATGGCAGCACCTAATCCAGTTTTATTGTGAGCCGCGAGTCCTTCATAAGCCTTGCCCTCTTCAGTAGCAGGATTATCCATGTGTTCTTCAATATAATCCTTATCGAAGGCAACGGGAATCAAGATCATTGGTACTGCATTAATTATAAGAAAAACGGAAATGACGATCATGGGGATTTTTGGTTTTGACATCTTTATGCTATCCTTAGGTTTAATATCTAAATCTACCTACCAACCATCAAACAAAAAACTACATGGTTTTAAGTCTTTAAAGGGATCGATCTCCATATAGGCCCTTGAAACCTCCTTCAAGAAAAATATTAAACCATCCACCAAGGTATAATGCATAAAATAAAATCAGGGTAAAAATAATGAAAAATATCCCCATTGATAGTATGAAATTTTTTCCTTTCATGTCGATTCTTCAGTTTAGATGACGGTGAAGAGATCTAATGGTGACTATTCTAATGTTCACCGGCAACAAATCCCTTCCAGTTCCTCATGTATTCAATAAAAACATCACTTAATTCTGCTTTTCTAAGATGGTCAACTGTAAATGGTGGTCTCTTTGGATCAAAATCCTCATGACATATTTCTTTTGCCCAATCAGGATATGCTAAGCCCACTCTTCCAACACCAACAAGGTCTGCACCTTGTTGGATCAATCTGTTAGCATCTGATCGTGACCAAACCCCGCCAGTACTTATGATCGAAGGAAGATCATCACAACTATCAACAAACCACTCTGTCAGTGTCCTTGGATCATTAGGATATTCGGCTGAACCTTTGAATACATCCCAGCAAGAGACATGAATGAAATCAACACCTATGTCCCTTAATATCTTTGCCATAGATATTGAGTCTTCTAGTCTGATACCCAGTTCATCTATCTCAGGTGATAATCGAACACCAATGATAAATTTTTCAGGTATATTTTTTTTTATGGATCTCAAAATTTGAACCAATAACCGTGACCTTTCGTTTATACCTCCTCCCCATTTATCTGTTCTTAGATTTGTCTTAGTACCTAGAAACTGAGAAATTAAATATCCATGCGCTCCGTGTAACTCTATGCCATCAAACCCTGCCTCAACACAACGTAGAGCGGCTGAGGTAAAGTCAGTGATTATCCTATTTATATCTTTTTCGGTAGCTGGTCTGGTAAAGCCACCTTCACATGCATTGGACGGAATTTTACTTGCTGACAGGGGTGTTTTTCCAGTCAAGGTTTCGTTTGCTTGCATTCCGCCATGAAAAAGTTGACCAATCAAGAGACTCTGATAATGGTGAACAGATCTTGCTAAAATTGAGAGTTGATCTACGTGATCATCGCTAAACACTCCAAGTTCACCCTCCCATGACTGCCCATCCTTTGATACATGTGCAGCCGCAGTGGTAATGATCCCGAATCCTCCCTTTGCGCGACGAACTAGCCAATTGATCTCATTTTTTGATAAAGTACCATCAACATGACTTTGTTTATTGGTCATTGCGGCTAAGACCATGCGGTTTTGAGTGATCATGCCTGAAGGGTTAAATCGTAATGGATTAGTTAAATGAATATTCAATTACAAACAATGAACTCATGAATAAGTTCTTAAATTAGTTTTTTTAATAAATTCCATGATCTTGGCATATCCCCTTGAATCGATGTAAACTTAATTCTTTTGGAAAAGGCTTATCTACCCAGGGTTTTCTTAATAACTGAGTTTCCCGTGAAAATACTTGGAGAGTCAAAGGAGTCCTCTGATGATTTTCTTTCCGCATCATGGATCATTGCTGCTGCCAAGATATCAACCCGTAACCCAATGCCCAATTTTTCTGTTATTCCATCATACCATTCAGGCTCATTCATCATCCTGATCAACATTCCAGGTTTGAATATTGAGATACTATTAAAGGGGAATTCTGTTAATATAGTTTGCTCCTTTTGTCCCATTGTTTTCGCATACAACAACGGATGCAACCAATCCACTGCCCATGAATCATGATTTGCACCACTAGCTGAAATGAGTGAGGCATGGTGTATATTGGCTATTGATGCCATTTTAGCTGCCTCCCTAGAGATACCTAACTCTATTTCAACGAATTCTTTTGCCCCTCCCGCTTTTGATCTTGTAGTTCCTATGCAATTGAAAAAGACATCATTGTTCAGCCATGAACTCTCCGTAGAGGATAGATCGAACATGGAATCAACTAAAACATCTTTTAATTTATGGTGACCTTCACCCTTAACTGGACTTCTTCTACCAATTGTAGTGACGGTCCTGCATTTTTCATGAACCAACAACTGTTCTATGACCCGTCTTCCTGTAGCACCTGTTCCACCGATCACTATAGCATTAAACATGTTTTGGTCGTCTTACTTCTTCAATGACCTTAAGTGATCTAGACCATGCTTATCAAAATAGACCTTTGAGAATCCATCAACTAATGCCAAACCATTTTCTACAGATTTTGCGCTGACTCCCTGTTTACATTTCATTGCATGTACCAAGATCTGATGAAGGTATTTCAATTGCTCCTCATATTTTCCATTCGTTTTTTTTATTCTCTGTGTCAGAAAGTAATCCGATACAATTTTCTGTATGTTTGATGCATGATCATCCTTTGCATCGATCCATCTATTCAATTGGTTAAGCGATTGAGGGTCATTCTTTTTTGAAAGGTCATCAATTTCAGTGATTGCTTTTTTTATTGTATCAAAGTCTTCTTTGATCAACATTATGCGCATGGCATCATCATATATGCCGCAAGGGACTTGGCAATGGGCCAAAAGAAATTCTAAATTGAATAGAATGATTAGAAGGAGGTATTTTTTCATGTTTTTTCTCACAAAATTCATTTCTGAAATTTAACCATGACATATGGAACTATAAAAACAACAAGAGCATAGATTAACAAACAAAAATAAAACAATTATTGATCATGGTCTGATTAACATTGAATAGGGGTAATCGTGATCAATTTATAAAAAAGGGAAGTTTAGAGACATGAATAAAAAAGAATCCATAGCATTAGATTGGCTAAAGAGATATACTGGCACTAGTCCAAAAGATTATGGCAATTGGATCTTATTGACAAATTTTCAGAATTATGTTGAAAAGTTTGCGACCAAATTTGATACAGATATCAATGGCATAGGTGGACCAATGACATCAGCGATCAACGATGATGGTCTAAGCATAATCAATTTTGGGATTGGTAGTTCAAATGCAGCCACGATCATGGATCTATTATCATGCATAAAACCCAAAGGTGTCCTGTTTTTAGGTAAATGTGGAGGGTTAAAAAGGACTACAGAAATAGGTCATTTCATACTACCTACTGCTGCAATCAGAGGTGAAGGTACCAGTGATGATTATTTTCCAAAAGAAGTACCAGCGATGCCATCGTTCAAACTCCATAAGTATGTATCTGAATTATTGGTCGAACGCGACATAGAATACCGAACAGGAGTTATCTATTCAACAAATAGAAGAGTGTGGGAGCATGATGAAAAATTTAAAGAATATCTTCGAAAAGTCCGTGTAATGGGGATAGACATGGAGACTGCAACAATTTTCATTACAGGATTTGCAAATGGGATCAATAGAGGTGCCCTGCTACTAGTAAGTGACACACCAATGATACCCGAAGGAATAAAGACAGAAGAAATGGATCAAGATGTGACAAGAAAATATGTCGACCTACACCTAGACATGGGAATTGAGGCAATGACAAAAATTGGTGTTGAAGGAGAAAAGATCAAACACTTTAAATATTGATCATCAACCTAAGTTATTTATAATATCTTCGCTGTATGACCAAAGGCTATTTTGTTTTGAGTCTGAATACGATGCTTTTGAAGACTTAACAGGCCTTGATCTATCAAAATATCTTCCACTTAAATTGGCCACGTCATCAGAAGATGCTAGATAAACATTCGTGCTTGCGCCT
>CAYZJY010000108.1:0-5380 GCA_964478995.1 uncultured bacterium | reverse complement strand
ACAAAGATTTCATACCATTGTTAGTTTATAGTGCTTGAAGATAGATGACTCCAGGGTCATTAGGATATTTTGAAACAAGTTCCGATAGGTTTTCCTTAACTCCTTCTTCTTGCCCTTCATGAATTAATGATAAATACATATCCACATTTTGTGAAAATAAAAAATAGGGTAAAAAAAATAATAGGAATTTAGGATTCATCAGATTTTAATAATTTTTCTAACATAATATCTATCTGGTGTGCTAATTCTACTGGTGTAGAAGTTGATATGGATAACTTTAACTTCATAAGATCAACTGTGATGTCTAGACTATCTTTATTTAGCATATCCTCAATTAATGTTAATGCAGAACTACTTTCTCCCTTTTCCTCAAGTACATTGGCCAGACGAATAGTTGCTTCAATATTTGGAGCATTAGTTTCAAGAATTCTCCTATAAAATTTTTCAACTTCACTGTATCTACCCAAATCAAAAAGAGCTGATTCAATTTTTGTATAAACTAAATACCCATTTTTTATGTCCTTTTCAGCAAAATTTTCCCAATTTTCAAGAGCTTTAACCAAATCTCTCCTTTGTTCATATAAATCTCCAAGGTATCTATAACTAATAGGGAAATCTGGTGATGTTTTTATCGCTTTTTTAAATAATGTTTTAGCTTTTTCTATTTGTCCACCATTTAAGCAATCAAGGCCTCTATAAACATCAAAACGAGCTTCATTATTGATATTTTTTTTCCCTGTAACCTTTTGCAACTGCTTCGTCCAAGATGCTGCTTCATCCCAATCTTTATTTTGTTCAGCAATATCAATTAAAAACTTCAAGGCCCACAAATTTCGTTTTTCAATACCTAAAACGAGTTGTGCTTCCTCTTTTGATTTAATGAGATTACCAACAATTCTATAATCATCAGCGAGTGCACGATGAATATCTAACTTTAACTCTAATGATAAATTGGGACGGACTGTTAAAGATTGATGAATTTTTATTGCTTGTTCAGGATTTTCTGTTCTAAGAATGTTACCTAATTGTAAATAGGCTCTTACATGGTTAGAGTTTTGCTTAACAACCTTTTTTAATAGACCTATGGCCTTAGCAGAATCTCCTTTGACCATATAATTAAGCGCATCTGTAAAGAGCGCATCTGTAGGAGGTTTCTTTTTTGTTCTAAATAAGAAAAAATAATAATAACCTACTAAGCCTATGGCAATGGCCAGACTGAGATAAAGATAGATTATGTTCAAAACTAATACTCTCCATCGTCATTATCATATATGCCTTCGTCAATTGCAACATTCCTTAGGTCGTTGAGTTCATCTGATAAACGCTTGTTTTTATTCTGCATGCTCCTAATGTCAGCCTTTGCTGATAAAATTGAGAATATAGCAAATAAATATCCAAGTAAAATTCCAATTGCTAACGATCCAAATATCACCATTGCTACAGATGCATCATTAACTTCAGTAAAAATGAGATCTACATATACTCTAGCATTATTTCGCATTAAAAAGTAGACCAGAGTTAATACTATAACGATTAAAATAAATGTTTTTATTAGTTTCATTAGGCTGCTTCCAAATTTTGGATTAAATGGCCATGAAGGGTAATTCCTCTGGCTTCATTAATTTTAACTGGAATCATATCTTTAACTTTAGCATCTTTTTTATCAAATATGACCCATTTATTTGAATCTGTCCTGCCTGCCCATTGATGATTGGACAATTTTGATTCTTTTTCTACAAGTACGTTTTGGATTGTACCCACCAAATCAAGATTCCTTTCTAATGTGTGTTTCTTCTGAATATCTATGACCTGTTGTAATCTATCTTGTTTTACCACCTCTGGTATCTGGTCATCATATTCTGACGCCTTTGTTCCCCTGCGAGGTGAATATTTAAAATTGAATGCAGAATCAAATTTGATTTCATCCATAACCTGGAGAGTCTCTTTAAAATCATCATCACTTTCTCCCGGGAAACCAACAATAATATCTGTTGATATTCCAACATTTGGTAGAATATTTTTTATCTTCTCCGCAAGAGCTAAAAAATGTTCTTTTGAATAAGTTCTATTCATACGTTTTAGGATTCTATTACTTCCAGCCTGTAAAGGTAAATGAACATAGTTACAAATATTCTCATGGTCAGACATAGTATATAACAAATCATCCGAGATGTCTTGTGGATGCGGTGAGGTATACCTTATTCTCTTTAATCCTGGTATTATTGCTAGATTTTCCAATAATTGATGAAAATGATATTCTTCGTAACGATATGAATTCACATTTTGACCAAGTAAGGTAATTTCCTTAAAGCCCTGTCCAACTGCTTTTTTTGCTTCTTCAACGACACTAGACAAACTCCTACTCCGCTCTCGGCCTCGAGTAAATGGAACTATACAGAAAGTACAAAACTTGTCACATCCTCGCATAATGGATATCCAAGCATTAATACCATCCTTTCTACTAGGAAATAAATCATCATAGACCTCGTAGCGTGAAAGTTGGGTATCAACCATACTTCTACTACTTGTATTTTTTCTATTTAATAATTCTGGTAATCTTCTATAAGAATCAGGTCCTAATATTACATCAACGTATGGCCTATTTTGAAGCAAGTCATCCTTAAGACTCTGAGCCATGCAACCTAGTACTCCAATTAAGACGCTGGGTCTTTCCTTTTTAATCAAGTCATATCGTCCAAGTTGGGAATAAACCTTGTCTTCAGCATGCTCACGTATTGCACAAGTATTAATAAATATTGCATCTGCATTCCTTGGATCACTTGATTTTCCATACCCTTGATCGACCAATATTGTCTCAACCATTTCAGAATCAGCAATATTCATCTGACAGCCGTATGTTTCTATGTAATACGTCTTTTCCATTTAAATTATATTTTAATTGCTATTGGGCTTCTGAGAAAAAATAATCAAGAGGATTTTGAGGTTTGTCATTATGATGTATCTCATAATGCAAATGAGGGGCAGTTGAACGTCCTGTATTGCCAGTAAAACCAATTATATCCCCTCTATTAACCTTTTGACCATGCTTGACCTTTATTTTAGAAAGGTGAGCAAAGAGGGTAGTATATCCAGAGCCATGTTGAATTTTGATATGATTTCCAAAACCTCCTACATAATATGCTCTTTTGACAACACCATCAGCAGGAGAATAAATTGGTGTACCTGATTTAACAGTTATATCTTGACCTTGATGAAATCTTTTTACATTATCAATGGGGTCAATTCTATAACCGAATGTTGAGTTCAAGTAACCTCCATCAACTGGACGAATAGATGGTATTCGATTTATTCTATGTATATTATCCCTAACCTTATCATAAATAGAATTATAACTGCTCAACTCTAAATTGATTTCTCGAGATAATTTTTCAATGTTCATCTCTAGCATTGCTAGTTCTTGATTAATAATTGGCGCTAGATTATCAGAGAATTTTCCTGGGTCTATAGAATGACCTCCAAAACCAAATTTTCTAAAATCCTTGTCGAAATTTGGCATACCAGAATATGTTCTTACAGCATTATCTTATTCTTCTATTTTATCAATATGATTATAAAGGTCTACCAACTTTTCCTTAAGTAATTCCAAATTATTAGAAACATTTACATAATTAGCCTTGAATTCATTAAGACGTTTTTCATATAGATAAGTACTTAATCTATCTGCTGTCAAAAATAAGGAAACCCCAACCATTACAATAATTGTACTAATAATAGTTATTGTCTGGTTTCGGTTAAAATGCCACTGCCGAACCCCATGCATTGATTCTTTCTGAATTATAATATTTTTTAAAGAAAACATTCTATTAAGAGTATTGATTGTTAAATCAATTGAAAAATCTTACAATCATTAAATTAGAAAATAAATTTATTTTATAAAAAAGTTTTTCCATTGCCCTGCCCTAAGTTAATTGATCTGTTTTTCCATATCTAAATTTTCATTTTTTTCAAAATCAGTTTTGTTCATATCACTTTGAATCTCGTTTTCATCAATACCATATTCTAACTTTATTTTCTCTATTTCATCTTTTTTCAATTTTATCTCTTCTTTTATCTCTTCTACTTTTGTTACAATTTCAAAGAAATCCGTATTACCTGAAAAAGTAGCCATATGATCTTGTTTTGTATGGGAATAAGCCAATTTCCCTAATTTTTCATAGGCCTTGTTCATTTCGCGTTGCAGTTGATGAATTTCAAATCTGATTTTTGAAATTCTAGTCATTTCCTCTGTTTTAGCCATCGCAATGCGACTCATTTCCTCCGCTTTTTCAACTGCGGATGCGCTCCAATCTTTCATATTTTCTTTTAAATCATCCCAAAGTTTTGACATTTTGGTCACCTAACTCCATTTTTATTGAATCTAATAAATTTATATTGGTAAAAAAATTATAATATCTCAAGCATTTACCTTGACATAATCAACTGATTGAACCTCTTTTAAATTACTTAATAAATCCATCTCCTCCTGCCCTATCATATTATCAACACGAATTACTGCAAAGGCTTTCCTATTTTGGTTTCCTCTATTTAATAAATACGCAGCAATATTAATATTTCTGTCTCCTAGTAAGGTCCCAACCTTTCCAATAACTCCTGGAACATCATTATTCTCTATGAAAAGCATTATTCCCTTTGGTGTTACCTCCATCTTTCTTCCTAAGACATTTACCAAACGAGGTTTCTGATCATCAAAGATGCTACCATCCAATCGGTATGTTCTTTTAGAAGTAGATACTATTAAAGAAATTACATTCTGATAGTTTGACTTTATGTTATTGTAGCGAACTTCAACCTCTAACCCTAATTCTTTTGCGATGGTTTCAGCATTTATATAGTTTACGCGATCTGGTAATTTAGGAGTCAATAATCCTTTGAGGATTGCTAATGATATTGGTCTTACTTCTTCAGCGCTTCCTTGACATTCGATGACAATATTTTCTATGGGCTCTTTATTTAGTTGAGCAATCAAATTTCCTAATAACTCTCCTAAGTCAAGAAATGGTTGAATTTCCTTTAGTAGTGCAAGGTTAGATATTGGAATATTTAATGCATTAGTTAATTTATTATCAATTAAATAATCTCTAACCTGCTCACAAATTGCTTTACTAACTCCCTCTTTTGCTTCCTTTGTTGATGCACCTAAATGTGGTGATAATAAAATATTTTTTGCTGCCAATAATGGATTATCTTTATTTATTGGTTCTATGTTGAAAACATCAATTGCAGCGCCTGATATAATTCCTTCATTCAATGCGTTTGCAAGGTCAGATTCATTAATAATTCCACCTCTAGCAACATTAATTATTTTTGCTGAAGGCTTCATAGCCATCAAACGTTCAAAATTAAAGAGATCTTTTGTATC
>CAYZJY010000107.1:0-5502 GCA_964478995.1 uncultured bacterium | reverse complement strand
GCTGAAGCAATGGCTTTTGATAACATTGATAATGCCCCAGAAGAAAGGGAGCGTGGCATAACAATTCAGACGGCTCACGTAGAATATGAGACTGAAAATAGACACTACGCCCATGTTGATTGCCCAGGTCACGCCGATTATGTAAAAAATATGATTACTGGTGCTGCTCAAATGGATGGAGCTGTCCTAGTGGTCTCTGCTGCTGATGGTCCAATGCCTCAGACCAGAGAGCATGTATTGCTTGCTAAGCAGGTGAATGTTCCATCGATAGTTGTTTTTATGAATAAGGTTGACCAGGTGGATGATGAAGAATTATTGGAATTGGTTGAGATGGAACTTCGTGATTTGTTAAATGAATATGAGTTTCCAGGCGATGATACTCCAATCATAAAGGGTTCTGCTCTTAACGCGCTGAATTCACCTAGTGATGACTCGGTAAATAAATGTGTTGTTGAATTGATGGAAGCGTGTGATAGTTTCATCCCTGAGCCTGAACGTGACGTAGATAAGCCATTTTTAATGCCTGTAGAGGATGTTTTTTCGATTACAGGTCGTGGTACAGTGGGTACAGGGCGCATAGAGAGAGGTATTATCAAAGTTGGTGATGAGATCTCTATCTTGGGTATGGGTGCAGATAGTAAGACCACGGTAACAGGTGTTGAAATGTTCAGAAAACTTCTTGATGAGGGGCAAGCTGGTGATAATGCAGGTCTCCTTCTTCGTGGTGTAGATAAAGAGGATCTCAGTCGTGGTATGGTGCTTGCGGCTCCAGGTTCAATTACGCCTCATACCAAGTTTAAGGCCAGTGTCTATGTGTTGAAAAAAGAGGAGGGTGGACGTCATACTCCATTTTTCAATGGATATCGTCCACAATTTTATTTTCGTACAACAGATGTGACTGGCGTTGTGACATTACCAGGTGGTACTGAAATGGTTATGCCTGGTGACAATGTCGAGTTTGATGTTGAATTGATTATCCCAATTGCAATGGATAAGGAACTTCGTTTTGCAATACGTGAAGGCGGTCATACCGTTGGAGCTGGTGTGGTAACAGAGATTGTTGAGTAGGTGAAAGCATAATGGCTGGCAATAGCAAGAGAACAATAGTCCAACTTGAAAGTACTGCTGGAACAGGATATCGATATACTGTTACTAAAAGTAGAAAAAACCATCCTGGTAGAATTGAACATAAAAAGTTTGATCCAGTTATTAGAAAGCATGTGCTTTTTAAGGAGACAAAATAATGGGAACTCTATTTGCCTTAAATCAGTTATTTGGTTTTTCTAGGAGAGTAGCTCAATTGGTAGAGCAACGGCCTCCAAAGCCGTAGGTTGCAGGTTCAAGTCCTGTCTCTCCTGCAATATTGCCGGTTAGATTAATGAAAAATAGGATTTTTAAATATGGTTAAAAAATTTCATCAGTTTCTTTCTGATGTTAATTTTGAAATGAATAAGGTCTCATGGCCCAATTGGGAGGAATTGAGAGGGTCAACTTATGTTGTCTTGTCGCTTTCATTAATTATGATCGTATTTCTTTTTTTTATTGATCTTTTATTATCAAAAGTTTTGAACTATATACTTTAATTATGAACTGGTATACACTTAGAGTTATTTCTGGAAAAGAAAAGAAAATAAAAGATGCTATTCTATATGATGTATCATTATCTGAAATAAATGATAAGATTAGTGATGTTCTGGTTCCATCTGAAAACATTGTTGAGATGAAGGATGGGAAAAAGAAAATAAAAGAAAAGGTTTTTTTTCCTGGCTATTTACTTGTCAGGCTTGAAATGGATAAAGAAACAAAATATCTATTAGAGAATGTTAATGGAGTTATTTCATTTGTAGGCCCAAAAGGCGAACCTCAGCCGCTAAAGCCTGAAGAAGCTCAGAGATTTCTTGGTGAGTTTGATGGTGGAGATGGTCCGTTAAGAGTAACTGAATCAGCACCGTTTAAGGTAGGTGACCCTGTAAAAGTTACAGATGGCCCATTTATGGATTTCTCAGGTTATGTCCAAGAAGTAAATCATGATAAGCAAAAATTAAAAGTTCTAGTTAGTATTTTTGGTAGACAAACTCCTGTTGAACTTGACTATCTACAAGTAGAAATGGAGATTTAGGCAAGGAACAAATAATGGCTAAAAAAATTATAGGTTTTATTAAACTACAGATTCAAGCAGGACAAGCAAACCCTGCTCCTCCTGTTGGGCCTGCCCTAGGACAACACGGAGTTAATATTATGGATTTTTGCAAGGCGTTTAACTCAGAAACTCAAGATAAGATGGGTGATATAATTCCTGTTGAAATCACAGTATATGCTGATAGAAGTTTTACATTCATCACAAAAACTCCACCAGCGTCTAGGTTGATTTTAAAAGCAGCCAAAATACAAAAAGGTTCTGGGGAGCCTAATCGCGAAAAGGTTGGTTTAGTATCTGAAGAGGATTTGCGATCTATTGCAGAGATTAAAATGAAAGATTTAAATGCCAATACCATAGAACAGGCAGTTGAGATGATAAGAGGAACATGCGTCTCTATGGGTATTGAGGTAAAAGGATAATATCCATTATGAAAAAGTCCAAAAATATGGCGAATGCAATTGAAAAATATGATGGAATGAAATCATATTCATTAGGAGAGGCGGTGACTCTGGTATTGGATTTGAAATATTCGAATTTTGATGAAAGTATTGATTTGGCAATCAATCTTGATGTCGATCCACGACACGCAGAAGAAAATATTAGAATTACTACCCCATTACCTCACGGTACTGGTAAGGCAGTTAGTGTCTTGGTCTTGGCATCTGGTCCTAAAGAAAAAGAAGCAGAAGATGCAGGAGCAGATTTTGTTGGAAATAAAGATTATTTAACAAAAATTAAAAATGGTTGGACAGATGTTGATAAGATTGTTGCAACTCCAGACATGATGGGAGAATTAGGTAAACTTGGTAAAATTTTGGGACCAAAAGGATTAATGCCTAATCCTAAGAGTGGTACAGTTACAATGGATGTTGGTAAGGCAGTGAATGATTTAAAAGCTGGTCAGGTAGAACTTCGAGTAGAGAGCAACGGGATTATACATGTGACATGTGGAAAAAGTTCTTTCACGAAAGAGCAATTAGTTGAAAATATAACAAAGATTTATGATACGCTAATGAAGGCAAGACCAGCATCTGTCAAAGGTCAATATTTTGAAAAAATGTCGGTTTCCTCTACGATGGGACCTTCAGTATTGATTGATCATCTAGGAATCAGGTAGGAATTATGCCAAACAAAAAAAATATAGAACAGGTCAAGGAACTTTCAGACGTGCTATCAAAGGCAAAGGCTGTTTATTTTACAAAGTACCATGGATTGAACGTTGGAGATATAACAAAACTACGTGGTGAATTTTTTAAAGTAGACGTTGATTATAGAGTCGCAAAAAATACTTTGATCAAGTTGGCTGCCCAAGATAATAAGATTTCAGGTGTAGATGATCTTCTAAAAGGATCAACCGCATTGGCTATTTCTTATGATGAGCCAGTTGCGCCAGCAAAGGTAATTAAAGAATTTAAAAAAGATAATGAACTACCTGAGGTAAAGGGAATCTTGTTTGAGGGCGAGTTTATGCCAGGAAATGAATTTAAGCGTTTAGCTGATCTGCCAAGCAAAGAAGAACTTCTTTCGATGCTTGCCGCGATGCTTAAAAGCCCAATGCAAAAATTAGTTTCAACATTAAATGCACCTATGCAGAATACATTGGGTGCATTGAATAATTTAAAAGAAAATAAATCTTAATTAAAACCAGTAAGGAGTAGTTATAATGGCAGTTTCTAGAGAAGATGTACTAACATATTTAGAAGAATCAAATATGGTGGAAATATCAGAACTGATAAGTGAAATAGAGGAAAAATTTGGTGTTACTGCAGCTGCGCCAGTAGCTGTAGCGGCTGCACCTGCGGCAGCTGGGGATGGAGCAGGTGAGGCAAAGACCGAATTTGATGTTGTATTGAAATCAGCAGGACAGGCAAAAATAAATGTAATTAAAGCTGTTCGTGGAATCACTGATTTAGGTTTGAAGGAGGCAAAAGAATTAGTTGATTCTGCACCTAAGACCTTAAAAGAGGGCGTCTCTGAATCAGAGGCAAATGAGATTAAAGCGCAACTTGAGGAAGCGGGCGCTGAAGTTGAACTCTCTTAATCCATATAAACTTTTTTCAGGTTCTTTTTCACTCAAAATACGGGGAGGCTTAGTTGAAAGCCACTAATAATAAGTCTAATATAAGAGAATCTTTTTCAAAGATTCCAGCATTCGTAGATGTACCAGATCTTCTTTCAATACAGACTAAGGCATACCAGCAATTTTTGCAGGAATGGATTCCAATGGAGGCGCGTGAACCAATAGGTCTTGAAGGGGTATTTCAGAATGTATTTCCTATAGAAGACTCACATAGAAATTATATTCTTGAATATAATAATTATTATCTCGGTCAGCCTAAATACACACCTGATGAATGCATGGATCGGGGTGTTACTTATTCTGCTCCACTACGCGTGAGACTTGCTTTGCATATAACTGATGAAAATAACAAGAATGAGTATGCTCAAAGCATAGAGCAAGATGTATATTTTGGCAATATCCCATATATGACAAAAAAAGGTACTTTTATTATAAATGGTGCTGAAAGAGTGATAGTATCTCAATTACAAAGATCGCCTGGTGTCTTTTTTGATGAGTCAACTCATCCAAATGGTACAAAATTATTTCAAGCGAGAATTATTCCTGCTCGAGGTTCATGGGTTGATTTTACAACTGATATTAATGATTGTTTGTTTGTGATTATCGATCGGAGAAGAAAGTTCCCTGTTACAATGCTGCTTCGTGCCCTTGGCTATTCAACGAATACAGATATATTCAATGCATTTGGGTCAACAAAAATCATAAATCCGAAAAAAGACGATTTAAATAGTTATGTCGGTGCAACAATAACCGAGGACATAGTGGATACTAGAACTGGAGAGATATTTTTAGAAGGTGGTTCGGAAATTACTGCTGATAATATTGATTCGTTAAATGATTCAGGTATCCAAGAAGTTATGGTTATTGATTCCAATAAGGATTTTCATTCAATGCTATTATTGAATACTATTGAAAAAGATCCAACAAATAATACAGAAGAGGCGTTAGGTGTTGTCTATCAATTAATTCGTTCAAGTGAACCGCCAAATTTAGAGACTGCACAGAAATTTATTGAAAGAATATTCTTCAGTCCAAAAAAATACGATCTTGGTCAAGTAGGAAGATATCGACTTAATCAGCAGTTTAACTTAAAAGTTCCAGTAGAAGACACAGTTCTGACAATGGATGACATAATACAGGTTATCTATTTCTTGATTGACATGAGGAAAGGTGATAGAGGTGTAGATGATATCGACCATTTAGGAAATAGACGAGTAAAAACAATTGGTGAACAATTAACCAATCAATTCAGTGTTGCTTTAAGTAGGATGATTCGTACTAT
>CAYZJY010000106.1:0-5541 GCA_964478995.1 uncultured bacterium | reverse complement strand
GGTCTTTTCTTCTCCGTTTAAAAAGAACGGATCAGAGGTAATTGTGTTTTTTGATGGGAAGACCAAGCCGCCTCCAAAGAAAAGCCTTCTCCCTGACCCCTGACCGTCATTATAAAGAAGATAGCGGAACGTTAAACGAGTGTCGCCAAGAAGACCACCTGTCGCGTTAATAAAATCAGATAAACTATTTTCGTCTCGATGGTGAACTGTTGTTGTGTCTCCATCCCAGGTCATGATTCTGTTACCTAAGACCTGAGTAATGGTCATGTTCCAATAGTTAGAAAGACCTATGGTCATGGCAGGAGATAGCATTATAGTTGTTAGTGTTCCCTCATGGTCAAAGCCTTCGCCTGAGCCAGGGACGGCTTCATGCCACCAATCAATATGTTGGTTGGCATTATCTAGGCTGAACATGACCTGTCCAGCCCAAAGACCAACTCCCTTATCTGAATTGCCGACCGGCAGCGAGGGGTTTCCTCACAATGCTCATTGGCCCCAAAGAGAAGCCACGAATAAAATAATTATGATAAGATTTTTCATATAATCATTAAATTTTGAGAATATGAATTTACCGACATATAGCCTAAGGCCGCCCGAAAAACATGACTCAAAGAAAGAAGTTTTTGGACACGCCGTTTATTCATTAAAAGACAAGCAATGTTTGGTTCCGCTGGCTTTTTCAAAAAAGTCACTCAACCCAATTAATTTTTACAATATAAAAACTGAACTCAAAATAAAAGAGGTTTGTATTCTTGATAGACTAAGGTCCGGCGGAAAAAAAGTGTGCATAACCAACCACGTTAATAGGTCGGGATTTAATTTTTTAATTGGGAACACCCCCATATTCGATCTGCCCCAGTTTCCAGACATCTCAAAAATTTATCACTTGGATCCTGATCTAGATGCGGTCGTTGTTCACACTGTTGGGCCGGAGAGATTTCCATCTATCCTCGAGGACTATCATATTGTATCAGAGGCGGTTGGTCTCGTGGCTCCGCTTTGGCATTATGTTGGGGTTCGGGTTTTTGCTCTAGGGGTTCCTAGTTAATCAAGTTCTTTATAAACACAAAACTCTTTTGCGATCTCTGCTCCGAGTCGAACATTGTTTAATGCCAGAGCAATGTTTGCCGTCAAGCTTCGTCCACCAGTTTTTTTAACAATCTGGTCTAATAGAAACGGGGTGGTTTTTTTTCCAACAACACCATGTTTTTCTAACTGCACCACTGCATCATTTATTGCCGACTCAATTTCATCAAATGGAATTTCATCATCAACTGGTATGGGGTTTGCAACAAGTGTCGCGGCCCCCACGCCAAGTTCTTGTCCTCTATTAAAGAGGTTAACGATTTCTTTTGCAGACCCAACCCTGTCTAGGTTTCCAATCCCAGATGATCTAGAAAAAAAAGCAGGAAAGGTTGTCGTGTTATATCCAACCAGTGGTATTCCAAGAGTTTCTAAAAGTTCAATTGTTTTATGGAGGTCTAATATCGACTTCGCACCAGAAGAAACCACAACGATAGGCGTTTTTGAAAGAGCAATAAGGTCTTGAGACATGTCAAAGGAGTGTTCGGCCCCGCGATGAACTCCGCCAATCCCCCCTGTTGAAAAAACCCTAATATTGTTTTTTTGGGCTATGGCTATGGAGGCTGAGACCGTTGTCGCGCCGCTCCAGCCAAGACCCGTTGCTAGACCAAGTTCTCTCATTGATATTTTTTTTATGTTTGATCCCCGTGCAATTTTTTCTAGTTCATCAGGCTCAAGCCCGACACAAACATCTCCTTCAATAATGGCAATTGTCGCTGGAACCACTTCAAGGTCTTGGCACAAGGTTTCAGCCCTGATGGCAAAATCAAGATTGTCTGGGTATGGCATGCCGTGGGCTATGATCGTTGATTCAAGCGCCAAAATGGGCCTTTGTGCCCCGATCGCCTCTTTAACCTTTTTTGAAAACCTTAATTTGGTTGACATATCCTTGAATTCATTAACCTAATTTTTAACAATGAAATGATGAGAAATGAAAACCATTGACCCCACCCACTACAACCTCTCTGCACGAATAAAACTGTTAATGGATGAAAAAGGAACTCTTTTCATCCTTTTGGATCGTAAAAGCAGAGTGGTTATGAAAGATGGCCACAGAATAGTTAGTATTGCAGAACACATAAAAGAAGTTAATCAAAATAAAAACATATCTCTTTTAACATCTGCGCCTATTTGCAGCAAGACCAAAAGTTTTCTTTTACAAAACAACATCGCGACCCGGGCCCTATAGGGTTGCGACACTTTTTCTTTCCACAAGACAGGCCGATCTCTAGGGAGGTTTTTGGTCTAGCCTACCCTGTGATTTTAAGTAATTTGAGTCGGGTGTTGATGAGCGTTGTGGATGTGGCCATGGTAGGGCGGCTTGGAGCGGAAGCACTGGCCGCTACAGGAATGGGGTCCATGATGTTTTGGGGTGCCCTTAGTGTTGTTTTGGGAATTAGGACCGCCGTCCAGACAGTTTCCGCTAGGAGACTAGGGCAGGGTCTAGAAGCAGAGTCTGGAATTGCATTTCGAAATGGAATGGTCATGGCCACGGTATATGCCCTTCCTGTTTCAATTTTTGGGTGGCACTTTTCTGATCAACTTGTTCCGTTTTTCATCAAAGACGCCACCGCCACACCCCTTACAATACAGTATGTTTCCATAGTATTCATGGGGCTGCTATTTTCATCGTACAGTTTTGTTTTTCAAGGGTTTTTCACGGGAATTGAAAAAACCAAAATTCACATGAGGGTGACGATCATAAGCAACTTGCTAAATGTTTATTTGAATGCTGGGTTAATATATGGATCCAGGGGCGTTGAGGAATTCTTTTTAGATAAACTACCATCTCTCTCATTCGTTTCTTTATTGTGGCAGTGGGTAGAATTCCCTGCGATGGGTGTTGGTGGTGCGGCAATTGCCACTCTTGTTGCTTCTGTATGGATGACAACCCATTACGCAATAAATTTATTCTCGAAAGACATGCGAGACACCTTTTCTGTTTTTAAACTTTCTTTTAATAAAAAAATGATGATTCGGCAGGTGAAACTTGCCCTGCCTCAAGGTCTTCAAGAGTCTTTCATAGCCCTAGGTTGGGGTGTTTTTTATAAAATTGTTGGAATGATAGGATTAATAGAACTTGCAACCACAGAGCTGCTTTTTACAATCATGCATACGTCTTTCATGCCGGCCCTTGGTGTTGGACAGGCCTGCTCCACTCTTGTAAGCAAATACATGGGGGAAGAGAGGGTTGATAAGTCTGAGTCCAGCATAAAAGAATCCATTAGAATTGCAGAATACATTATGGTGCCAATGGGTTTAAGCTTCATTCTCTTTCCAGAGCACTACCTTTTTTTGTTTACCAGCGACCCTCAGATCATAGAACTTGGTGTGTATGGGTTACGGATCATAGGTGCGCTACAGTTCATAGATGCGATTGGTTTTGTTTTGTGGTTTGCCCTTTCTGGTGCCGGCAACACGATTTTTCCGGCCGCAGTTGAATCCATCCTTACTTGGTTGGTTATTGTCTTGGGTGGCTATGTGGTTGGTGTATATTTTTCCTTGGGATTTAAAGCGCTTTGGTTGTTGTTTCCAGTTCACCTTGGTCTTTTTGCGGGCATAATGTTTTGGAAAATCCACAAGGGCGACTGGAAACACATAAAGGTTTAATGGGGGATAAAATATCCACCTAAGAGATTATGTATAAACACCAACCTTGGTGTAAATTTTGTGCTCTAGTTTTTGCTTAAAACCCTAAATAATTAATGACAACCAACTACATAGACCAAGACCCACAAGAAACCCAAGAGTGGATAGAGTCGATAGAAGACGCCCTCGAAGAGCATGGATACGAGAGAACAAGGTTCCTTCTTGAGACACTCATAGATTATGCGCAGTCAAAGGGGGCACGGCTTCCCTTTAACACATCTACCCCATTCATAAATACAATTTTACCAGGACAAGAGCCTGTGTATCCTGGCAACAGGGACATTGAGAGAAAGATAAAGTCCATTGTCCGGTGGAATGCCATGGCAATGGTGACAAGGGCAAACAAGGGAACCCCCGGTATTGGTGGACATATCTCTACCTATGCCTCTGCGGCTACCATATACGAGGTGGCGTTTAACCACTTTTTAAAAGGGCCAGACCACCCCGCTGGACAAGACATGGTGTTTTTCCAGGGCCACGCCTCTCCCGGGATGTATTCTCGAGCCTTTTTAGAGGGGAGATTAACAGAAAAAAACCTAAACAACTTCCGTAGAGAGCTAGCAAAGGAGGGTGGATTATCATCTTATCCTCACCCATATCTAATGCCAGACTTTTGGCAATTTGCAACAGTTTCAATGGGGCTTGGTCCGCTGATGGCAATATATCAAGCTCGATTCATGCGATACATGATTGACCGTGGGTTCATGAAAGAAACAGGGAGAAAGGTCTTTGCCTTTTTGGGCGATGGTGAGATGGATGAGCCAGAGTCAAAAGGCGCCCTAACATTAGCATCAAGGGAAAATCTTGACAACTTGGTTTTTGTTGTCAACTGCAACCTCCAGAGACTAGATGGGCCGGTTCGAGGAAACTCAAAGATCATCCAGGAACTAGAGGCGGCGTTTAGGGGCGCGGGATGGAACGTGATAAAGACCATTTGGGGTTCTGATTGGGACGAGTTGTTTGAAAATGATCTAAATGGGGTACTCATGGATCGGGTGGATGAAATTGTGGATGGAGACCTTTTGAAATATGTAGTAGAGGGTGGCGCATACATGAGAGAGCACCTCTTTGGAAAAAGCCCAGAACTTTTGAGCTTTGTGGAAAAAGTCTCCGATGAAAAACTAGAAAAGATGAAAGCCGGAGGACATGATCCTGTAAAAATGTTCGCTGCCTACCAAGAGGCCGTAGACCACACTGGTTCACCAACGGTCATTTTGGCAAGGACCATTAAGGGTTACGGACTTGGTGAGGCTGGAGAGGGTAGAAACATTACCCACAACCAAAAAAAATTAGATGAAAAAGACCTTCTTTATTTTAGAGACAGATTTAATGTGCCCATATCAGACAATGAGGCAAAACAAGCCCAGTTTCAAGTTTTTGATAAAAAATCTGATGAATACAAGTACTTAATGGAACAAAGAAAAAAACTTGGTGGCCCTCTTCCAACACGGGTCAATAAACCTGTCGCTGTGAAAATACCTAATGTGTCAATCTTTGAAGAACTGTTAAACGGGACAGGCGATAGGGACGCATCCACAACAATGTCGTTTATTAGGCTTCTTGCCATACTGACAAAAGATAAGACCATTGGAAAACACATTGTGCCAATTGTTCCCGATGAAGCACGAACCTTTGGAATGGACCCCCTTTTTAGACAGCTTGGGATATATGCACATGCCGGTCAGTTATATGACCCTGTTGATTCAGACCAGTTTCTCTATTATAAGGAGGAAAAAAACGGGCAAATACTAGAAGAGGGAATAAACGAGGCTGGCGCGATATCTTCCTTCATAGCAGCCGGAATGAGTT
>CAYZJY010000105.1:0-5574 GCA_964478995.1 uncultured bacterium | reverse complement strand
AAGATACCATAAGCAGCCTCTTTAGTATATGAATTAAGTATTGTCTCCAAACTTACGGCTTCCTCAAGAATCAAAACCTCTCCGTGTTCGCTACCTAGTTCTCTTCGAGTTACTGCAACTTCCATTGCATGAAGTGGGTTTAAAGATGAGACGGTCCAGTCACTGCCACCGACTATGCGTCCGCCTGATGAGTAAATGCTATTCATGGGATAGTTCCAATTAGATCGAATTGGGCCTAATACAGGGAATGTCAATTTTTTCATGTATTGGTCTGGATATGCCCATAATGCCTGAAAACTAGCAATAACATTTAGATCCTTGAATCTAGATACATCATGAGGATGTACCAGTTGTACATGCGATATCATGTGTCTCCTATCACCAATCCCATTCACAGCCCTTGCATGCTCAAAAGCATCTAAGGTACTTCTTACACCTCTATCGCCAATTGCATGCACATGAACCTGGAATCCATTCTTTTCAAATTCTGAGATCATCTCATTAAGTGTATCAGGGTCCCAAATTAACATCCCACGTTCATTTGTGCCCTCATATGGATCAATTAGCGCTGCAGATCCTCCTTCGATCGTCCCATCTGCAAATATTTTAACCGTATTCATTAAACCAAATTCATTTTCATATCTAAGTTTTTTTATTTTCTCAAGATCATTTCTCCATGAGTGGGGATATGCATACTGGGATGCCGATACGCGTATTCTTGTGCTTCCATCTTGTGAATTCTTCAAGTAATGATTGAGTCCATCATGGGGGCCTGTACCCGCATCAAACACTGATGTTATACCTAATCTACTGGCCTTATCCATGGCAAGTTTCAGCCCATCCTCGATCTCATTTTCATCATATGATGGCAAAATCACTTTTACCAGTTCCATTGCATTCTCACGTAATACACCAGATGGTTCACCAGTATTTGGATCACGTTCTATGTGTCCATTTTCAGGGTCACTTGTATTGGATGTCACACCTGCTAGTGACAGTGCCTTTGAATTGACCCAAGCAGAATGAGCATCATATGCATATAAGAATACAGGCCTATCAGGGCTGATATCATCTAACCATTCTTTGCGAGGATTCCCATCTGGGAATGCAGTAAGATCCCAGCCATACCCTCGTATCCAATCATTGTCTGGATTTGAAACCCCATAATCTTTTATTGCAGCCAATATTTCTTCAGGAGTTTCCAGTCCGCTCAATTGGCATTCACCCATCTCAATTCCACCCCACAATAGATGTACATGCGAGTCAATGAACCCAGGCAATACCATCCCGTCTGGCCTTTTAATTATCTTTGTTGTGTTTTTCCCATAGGATAGGGCTTTATCCTTATTACCGACATAAATGATTTTATCGCCTTGGATAACTACAGCCTCCGCCCAACTCTGTTCATTGTTCATTGTGTATGTTGGTGCCAAAATAATTATATCTGCTGGTCTTTGTTCTTTCTCGCAAGAGAAAATGAGAATGGTCAGTAGCAGTAATACCCTATGCTCAATAATGTCAAGTGATATAAAAAAGGATCTCATGTAAAAAAATAATTGCTTTAATTGATGATGGTCCATCCACCCTGTTCAAGAATTAATGGATCATCATACACTGGGGTAGGATCGATCATTCCAACAATACCACCAACCAATCCACCAAAAATTGGAGTAAGCATTAGAACAGATATGAATTTGTATTCGGTTTCTGTTATCTCTTCATAGTCATTATTCTCGCGATCCTGTATTAAATAGATCGACCCGACAGATAATATCTTACTTACATATAGGCCTTTCTTAAATCCAATGCTCGCATGTTCGATCAATTGAGATAGAAACCACCCCTTTTTAGGTAGATGGATCTTATTTATCTCATTTAATGGATATAAACTGAACTCACCATCCTCCATCATTGTGAATTTTGAAATTTTATTTTCAATGTCCAACCCATCATAGCGAGCATCTTTTCCATTTATCTTTAGTCTTGTATTGGGGTCAATGCTGATCGTAGTACCATTTTTTTGAATGAAAATAGAACTCTCCTCATATGTCTGTCCAAATAAAGTACCAGTAAAAAAAATAAATGATAGGACTCTAGTGATCATGAGTCAAAAAAGGTGGAGTTTATTGAACAAATATCCTCAGGCTATCAACCTGGCCGTCGTAATATCCATATATAACCACTGAGGTCCCCTTCATCTCTGGTGGAAGCCCTACCATCGACTCTCCAATCCCATCTTTTGTATAGGTAAATGAATTGATCACAGGGTAATCTTGTGTACGTTTACCATCATTCCAGATAAATGAATTCTTTGTCTTCCAATCTATTCGCTCTGTCTTACTCGAACCTGTGATTCCTCTGACCTTGAAGAACAATTGTGTGCTAGCAGCATTAATGTTGTAGTCACCAGAATTGCTAAGATAGATCGGATAGTCTCTCTCATTAACAAGTTCCATTCTAAAACCTAGATCTTGAGAATGATCACCAACTTCCATTATTCTTGAAAGGAGGATATCATCATTTGGTAGGATTCCCGCATTAACAAGTCTTGGAGTTAATTGTCTTAGACTAGGTTCCTTTTTAAAGACCCTTTCAAATATAGGTAATGCCGAATCCAGGTCACCAGACCCAGCAAGCGTGACTGCCGACCAATATGGAAGTTCAGGATTTTCAGGATAGTAATCGGAAGCTTTCTCATATTCGACCATCGCCTTATCAATCTCATTTAATTCCAAATAATGGTCACCCTTATTGGCATGTTTATATGCTCTGTGAATACTAATTAAACGTTTTAACTCTTCAAGCGGTGCTGGGTGGTCTTCAACGCTCAATTCCAGAACAACATCTTTCCATGGAATTCCCGTTGGCTCACCACTGACTATCAACATTGCTGCAGACTGCTTTCCTCTTAAGTCTCCGCCTTCTTTTTCTGCAGCCACAAGTGCTGCCATCATCCTATCTGCAAGGTTACCTTTTGACCTCTCAAAGGCTTTTGCCATCGCTGGCCATACTGTCGGCTTTTCCATGATGTTAGCCTGGACAGAGTAATTGTTTCCTATTTGATGTCCTGCATGTGCGATGCATTTATCACCTGTATGTGCAGCAACATTCCCATGAACATCGATCATGGCCACCTGCCTCAGATCCTTAGCATCATCCTTGCTTAATAATTCAGATAGGATTTCATGAGGGACTTTTCCATCTTCCATGCCTTTCAATCCTTCTGATCCATACTCAACCCTGACCAAGGATTGGGTCGCTACCGCTCCTACACCAGCCTTTGCCCATGGTACCAATGAACCTACATGGAACCAGTGACTCTGGACAGCAACACCTAACTGACCCGTGCTTTCGTCATATGCAACAATGGAATAGGTATTCACTGGCCTGCTCTTTGAATGGTCGTTCGAGTATATCAATCCCAATAACAACATTGATGAGAGAATTCTATTCATCATTAAATATAACCATCATCCCACAAACAAAAAAACCCCACACACATAACTATTGATCTATGATCAAGGCCGCCAATGCAATTCCAGCCATGTTCGCTACCATGTCCTTTAAACTGAATAATCCATCATTGTCTCTACTATCATTGAGTTCCTTGAGTAAACCTGCACCTAAACTCATTGCAGATGACATTGGTAATGATTCTTCTTCAGTATTATCAAATTTATTTACGAGGACATACTGACAACCTAAAGAGATGAGGCAACTATAGGAAAAATGCTGGACCTTGTCGATCGCAAACCATTTATCTCCTTTCCTTGTCTCTATTTTCTGATCTTTCTGAGCAGGGGCTTTCAAAGAAAGAGCCTCGTCCTTACCATCTTTCATATCCTTGCTTGTTTCAGCCAATACAATTCCAGACAATGATATTGAAAATACAAAAATGAATATGGGGTATTTCCTATTATTGAATACTGTCAAGATGAATAGTAGGCTAAGAAGGTAAGAAGAGTGAATAATATAATCGGTGGTAAGGGTAAGTTTTCGTCGAATCCTCTAAACTTTCCAGATATTATGGTAATGATCACGATGATAAATCCCGAACCCATTGAAAAAAGCACCTTGCTAGCATATTCGACAGGAAGATCTCGGCAATACATCGCAATGGTACCTATCGCTATTCCAAACCCTCCCAATACAACACGAAATAAGGCTGATATGTTCACAGCATCCTCAGGAAGTTCACCCATTATCTTTTCGTTGATAACTTTTGGAATGGCATTGAAAATGACCCCGACAAGGATCAATGCGCTTCCTATGATTGTCAGTGCTAGATTAGTATCCATGTAAACTCCTTATCCTATTGTTATTTTATTCAATCTTCATAAATCTAAATACAATTTTTCAAATGGAAAACCCTTCAAATATTATCAAGATCCTATATTGAAAAAAAAATTACTAAATAGGAATGTAATTATCTGTTTAAAGGATAGTCATAGTTTCTACATATTTGATCTTTGTTCACCAATCCATAATTCGAGTGATCAACTGACAAACAAATTTCTTATTTTTAGAGGTCACTATCATCGATAAATCAAATGAAAGAACAATTTACCTTTATTGACCTATTTGCTGGAATTGGAGGGTTCCACAAGGCATTGGAATCACTGGGTGGAGTTTGCGTCATGGCAAGTGAGTTAGATGAAAAATGCCAAGAGGTTTATTCTAACAATTTTCCCAAAACTACAATCGTTGGCGATATCAGAGAATTGAATATGGAAAAAACCGGTAAAAATGATGGGGAGCCCGTGCCAGACCATGATGTGCTATGTGCAGGATTTCCCTGCCAACCATTTTCAAAGGCTGGAAACAGACTAGGACTGGAAGATACAAGAGGAACCCTTTTTTATCACATTGCCAAGATAATAGAAAGAAAAAGACCTCAATATTTAATTCTTGAGAATGTGCCAAATCTCATTGGGCATAATTATGGCAAGACATGGCTTACCATATCAAATGTCCTCAAAGACCTAGGGTACAAATTTGACTCTGTTCCATTGAAATTCAGTCCCCACCTAATTGCTACCAATCACCTAGGTCATCCATCAAAAATGTCTGATCCAGTTCGAGTGCAACGCCCAACACCACCTAAATGCTCCATTGATGACATTTTGTTAAATGATAATGACATCGATGATATTGGAAATTACATGTTGAAGGATAAGGAAATTGAACTTGTGAACATGTGGAATGACTTCATTAAGGGTATCAATGGTCCCCTGCCAGGATTTCCCATTTGGGCAGACCAATTTCAAGAAACATACGAGATCGGTGAACTGCCAAAATGGAAACAGAATTTCTTGATAAAAAACAGAAAATTATACAATGATAATATGAAATTCATTGATGGTTGGCTAAAAAGGCATGGAAACCTAGAAAACCTACACCAGACCCATACAAAGTTTGAATGGCAAGCCGGAGACTCTACTAGAGACCTTTGGAGTTTGATATTCCACTTTAGGCCCTCAGGATTAAGAGTTAAAAGGCCAGACTATGTGCCAGCCTTAGTGGCAATAACACAAACCTCCATTATTGGAAAAAGACGTCGTAGAATCACTCCTA
>CAYZJY010000104.1:0-5574 GCA_964478995.1 uncultured bacterium | reverse complement strand
TGTTCACGGAAACCTGCTTTAAATCGGTCGTCAATAAGTGATTTAATGACGTTTTCATCTTCAGGAAATGCTTCTTCCATAGATTCTAGAATCGAAGACACCAACTCATCTTTAGCATTTGCCCTTTCATGCTTATCAACTACCTTAACTATTTCATCAACTTGGCTTCCGATGTGCTTATCAACCTCTGAAACCAAGGCTTCATCAGGCTCTGTGATAACAATTTCATCTTTCGTTATATCCATCGAAGCCACTAACTCTTTCTGTAAGTCAATTATTTCCTTAATGACGTTGTGAGCTTCTTTTAAACCTTCTAACATTTCTGACTCAGAAATAAAATCTGCTTCTCCTTCGACCATGACAATAGTCTCATCATTACCTGAGACAACCATTTCCATATCAGAGTCCTCAAGTTCTATTCTAGTGGGATTAATAACATATTTGCCATCTATCCTACCTACTCTTACCGTAGCAATAGGGCCATTCCATGGTATGCTAGAGGTCATAAGGGCCGCTGAGGCACCTACTCCAGCTAATACATCTGGATTATTTTCACCATCACTCTGTAAAACCGTGATTATCACTTGGGTTTCATTTTTAAATCCTTTTGGGAATAGAGGTCTGATCGGTCTATCTGTCACTCTACTTGTCAATACCTCATGCTCAGCTGGCCTCGCCTCTCTCTTAAAAAACCCACCTGGTATCTTGCCACCAGCATAATGTTTTTCTCTATACTCAACTTGTAGTGGGAACCAATCTATGTCATCCCGGGCTTCTTTTGCTGCATTTACAGCTGCCAACACAGTTGTCTCTCCATAGGTTACCATTACGGAACCATTACTCTGACGGGCTATTCTTCCCGTTTCTAATCGCATTGTCTTTCCAGCGATCATTCTTTCTTTTACATTCATTTTGTTTCTTCTTCTTCTTCTTCTATTATGAGTTCTCTCTACTAACCTCTAATTGACAACTCTTTTATTAACTTTACATAAGATTCAGCGTTAGAGCGCATTAAATATTTCAATAGTCTTTTCCTTTTGGAAACTAACTGAACCAATCCTCTGCGAGTATGATGATCTTTCCTATGTGTTTTAACATGTTCGGTTAATTCTCTGATTCGATGTGTCAGAATCGCCACCTGAACCTCAGATGAACCTGTATCTTGTGAATCTTTGCCAAACTGCTTAATGTATTTTTGTTTTTCTTCATTCGTGATAGGCATTATTTTTCTCCTATTCGTACTTACCTTGTAAATCAAGGCATTTTTGCTTATCTCTTTTTAATTGTTTAATTAATTTTTCTGGGGAAGGAAATTTCTTTTCGTCCCGTATTCTTTCTAAAAACTCTACTCTTATTTCTTTCCCATATAAGTCATATGACTCTTCATGAAAAAAGTGTATTTCCATAACGAGTTCATTCTCATCAAAGGTAGGTCTTACCCCGAAGTTACACATTCCAAACGCATTATGTCCAATAATCCTTCCACGTATGAAATATACACCAGTTTTAGGCATAAGTTGATTTTTATCTAAAGGGATAACATTAGCAGTTGGAAAATTTAGTGCCTTTCCTCTTCCCGCACCTCTTACTACCTTTGCCTCAAATCCATATATTGATCCTAATTCAAAATTGGCCCTTCGAACAAAACCATCATTTATCAATTCCCGTATCCTAGTACTAGAAATATTATGTCCATCATCAGAGACTGGCTTTACCACCTCAACCTCTATTGAATTATTCATGCAAAATTTTGTTAAAAATTCAGGCCCACCTTCTCTTTTATGTCCGAAATGATGGTCATATCCAACAATCATATATTTTGGATTGAAAAATGGTAATATTGTTTCATTCAAAAAGTCATTAGCGGTTACTTTTGAAAATGGTTTGGTAAATGGAATAATATAAACTAGATCTATTCCTATTTGATCAATGATTTCCAATTTATGCTGAGTACTCATTAGGATAGGTAATTTATTTTCATTATCCTCTAATACATGTCTAGGATGTGGATCGAATGTTATTAGTACTGATGGTAGATCTCTGGCATGTGCATGATTTACCACTGAAGATAAGATCTCATGATGACCTCTATGAATCCCATCATACGATCCAATTGTTAATACCGACGCTCTTAAAGGTGTGAAATTATCTATTGAACGGATGATTTCCATGAAGATTCAAAATTTTCAATGGTTTTAGATTTGTCTATTGAGAATGAACCGACTCGAGTTCTAACCAAGGATTCAAGGTATCCTACAGTTCCTAGTTTTTGAGCTATGTCATTACCCAATACTCTTACATAAGTTCCCTTTGAACATGTAACCGAAAATAATATCTTATCTTTGGCATACTTGATCAATTTTATCTCATCGATTTTTATTTTAACAGGTTCTCTTTTTACAACAATGTCTTTCCTAGCCAATTCATATAATTTTTTACCACCAACCTTTTTTGCAGAAAACATGGGTGGTACTTGCATTGATTCACCTTGAAAAGAGATCAAAACATCATCTATCATACCATGGGTTAAAAATGGTATTTCCTTTTCCTTTACAACTTTACCATCCAAATCAAGAGTATTTGTAGTAGAACCCAATTTAATGGTAGCAAGGTAACTTTTATTCTCATTGGTTATTTCTGTTAATTTTTTTGTATCCTTTCCTGTAGCAATAACCAATACTCCTTCCGCAAATGGATCCAAGGTACCACCATGGCCAACTTTTTTCTCTTTGGTAATGTAACGAATTGTTTTCACGACTCCAAATGACGTAATACCTCTTGGCTTGAAAATATTAAGGATCAAAACTATTCTTCTTTTTTTTGATCAGAATTTTTCAATAATCTATCAATTTTCTCACTATACACAAGTGATTCGTCAAGATAAAAGCAAATTTCAGGTATGTTTTTTAAATGTAATTCTGGCCCCATGTACTTCTTGAAGGCCTTTTGTTTTTTATTTATCTCAATGTCTATTTTACTACTTGACATCTTAGGGGACAGAACTGAATAGTATACTTTTGCTGATTTTAGGTCAGGTGCGATATCAACGTGGGTAAAAGTTATAAATCCTAGATATGAAAGATCGATATTTTTCATTAGGATACTACTTAGAATGTCTAATATTTGTTTACTTACGCGTTCTACGCGGCTGTAAGGTTTGTTAGAATTCAATTTAATTCAAGCTTACGCTTTACCTCTCTAATTTCATAAACCTCTATCAAATCACCTTCAATGAATTTTTTGACCCCATCAACACCAATTCCACACTCCAACCCTTCCTTGACCTCTTTGGCATCATCTTTATGCCTTTTTAGAGAGTTTATCAAACCTTCGTGAAGGAGTTCGCCATCCCTTAGAACCCTGGCTTTTCCATTTCTTATGATAAGACCTTCAATAACCTTACAACCTGCTATAAATCCGATCTTAGGAATTTTAAATTGGGTTAGCACCTCCGCCTTTCCTAGGCTACTCTCTACTTTTTCTGGCTCAAGCATACCTTCCAATGCAAGTGTTAATTCCTCAACGGCTTGATAAATGACATTGTATGTTCTTATGTCAACACCTGCTTGATTAGCCTGTAGCCGGGCGTTTGAACTTACCTGAACATGAAAACCTATAATAACTGCATTTGATGCCTGAGCGAGCAGGACATCTGACTCAGTAACCATACCGACATTTTTATGAATTACTTTTATTCCCACTTCATCATTTTTTATCTTTTCCAAAGATTCCGCTAGAGCTTCAACAGAACCATCAACATCTCCCTTGATGATAAGTGGAAGGTTTTTTACAGAACCTTCACGTATCAAAGAAGACATTTGATCCAAGGAAAAAGCCATTTTCTTTTGCTCTATTTCCCTTCGTATTCTTTGTCTCTCACCTGCAATACGCTTTATTTCTTTTTCATTTTCAACTACTGCAAATAGATCACCAGCTTGGGGCACATTTTCAAGTCCCTGAATTTGGATGGCATCAGATGGTCCAGCCATCTTCAATCTAACTCCATGTTCATTTGTTATGGAACGAACTTTCCCGGGAAAATCACCACAAATAAATGGATCCCCAATCTTTAGAGTGCCCTTTTGTATGAGAATTGTGCCAACAGGTCCAAGACCTTTATCCAATCTTGAATCAACTACAGTTCCCTTAGCAGGGCAGTCTTTATTGGCCTTTAATTCTAATACATCAGTCTCTAGTAATAGACTTTCCATTAAACTTTCCATTCCGGCACCAGTTTTTGCACTAATCTCAATATCCTGAACCTTTCCTCCCCAAGACTCAACTAGAACCTCATGTTCCGATAATGCACGCCTCACCTTTTCTGGATCCGCTCCAGGTTTATCCATTTTATTGATTGCAACTACCATGGGTACATTTGCAGCTTTTGTATGGCTTATCGCTTCAATCGTTTGCGGCATGACTGCATCATCAGCAGCAACAACTAAAATCACAATATCCGTTACCTGCGCACCACGTGCACGCATTGCAGTAAAGGCCTCATGCCCTGGTGTATCTAAAAACGTAAGTTCTCTTTTATCATATTCAACTTTATAAGCCCCAATATGCTGCGTTATGCCACCTGACTCACCCTCAGCAACATTAGTTTCACGAATGTGATCCAAAAGGCTTGTCTTACCATGGTCTACATGCCCCATAACTGTTACTATTGGCGCACGTTCTGTGGCCTTTCCTTCATCTTCTTCAGTAGTCTCAATGTCAAAAAGGTCTTCACCTACATCCGTGATCTTTTCTGGTATGAATCCAAAATGGTCTGATAGTAACTCTACCATGTCCCAATCCATTCTTTGATTTTTAGTGACAAGCATACCTAGTTCTATGCATATTTGTATTATGTCACTGGATGTTACTTCAAATATTTTTGCCAACTCTTCTACATTTGAAAATTCCGCTACCTGGATCTTTGGACGTTCAGATGAATCAACAACTTCCTGGTCTTCTTTTACCTTTACTTTTTTATATGACTTCTTTTTTGTTTTGGTATCCATTTGCGCAAGGATACCCTTGACCTTGGTTTTAACTGACTGTTGGGCTTTATCATCTTGTTTTTTCTTATTGCTTTTTGGCTTGGAAGTTCCCGATCCAATTTCTGTTTGAATATCTGACAAATTTATTGATCGAAGTTTTCTAGTATTTTTGAATTTTTTCTTTAATTCATTTGCTTTATTGCTTGATCTCTTTTTATCAATCTTTTGTTTATCGAAATTCTTTTTTTGTTCGTACTCTACCTGCTTCTGAGCAGTTTCATCAGATTTTTTAGCAACTTCTTGCTCTAAACGTTTTTTCTCTTCTTCCTCTCTAGCGGCCTTTTTCTTGCTTTCTTTTTTCTCAAGTTCACGCTGCTCTGTAAGAGTTAGGAGTTTTAATTTTTTTGTACTTTGCTGTTGCTCCTTTAATCTCGTATCGTGGATCTCACGCCTTACCCTTTCTTTTCTAAATCTTTCAACCTGTTCTTTATCTTTAGAAAACTCATCTAGAATCATTTTGTGTACATTTTCATCAATAGGAGACATATGGCTTGTGACTTCAACTTTACGAGATTTCAAAAAACTTAAT
>CAYZJY010000103.1:0-5608 GCA_964478995.1 uncultured bacterium | reverse complement strand
CCATAGCATTTATTATGGATTGTAATCTGCGAATAAATACATGAACAATACATATGGTCTCTTGATGGCCTCAGGTTTGCCTAAAACTCTCATATTCATGGAATTAATGCCAAGTTTCAGGTGGAGCCTGATCTTTTGATATGGTGTGCGTTAATCGACTATTTTAAATGAAATGGATATTTCACCGAAATATATGGATTCTGGGTCACCATATTCTTCCATAGACCTCGCCATGGTATTGTAATTTCTTGAAACTGTTCCATTAAAAACCTCATTTCCTAGATATTTGACCATGACATTCTCATCCATGTCAACAAGATGGTCGTTTAATGTAATTATGATCTCCGATACATTAGTCTCTTCAATTTCTATGACCTGATCATTGATGCTTGCTACGATCAGATCATCCTTTGAGGGATCAGTGACCCTTAACCAATAAAACCTATTGTGAGTGACATCATCTTGCTTCCATACAACTTTCCTTGGAAATGGATTGCGAGTGAAATTAGACATCCAAGAGATCCCTGAGGTATCTAGGCCTCCCATCCAGTGTCCCTTATTTTCATGTATGATCACTAAGTGAGGGTATCCATTAGGGTCCCCATCTTTTAATTGTTGTAATTGATTCTTCCATTTCAATGCGACCCTATTACGATCGTAGGCTGAATCATTTTCCCCCATGTGAATCGTAAAGCCTATGTTTCTTAGACCTAGAGGAGATGTTTCATTGGGGTGGCCTGCCATCATCGCTGCTGCTGCAAATCTATCGGCCATTCTTGGAGCTAGTTGATATACTCCATCGCCTCCAGCTGAATATCCCATGATGAATATTCTGTTTGGGTTTACATCGTAAAATGTGATCATGTTTTGGATTAGTCTATTGAGTAAAACATCGACCTGCTTCTGGTGCCACATATCCCACGTATTTGATGGAGAGCGTGGTGTCAACAAAATCCCCTCCTTTAATTCATATAACGTCTTATGCCTATGCCATAAACTCTCGTTGACTGAATCGGCTACGCCTCCCCCACCATGTAAAGAGAAATATAGATCCCATCCAGTTTTTGGCTTGTTACCGAAAAATTTTAGATCAAATTTGATTTCCATGTCTTCAATTATAATGTGTCGTTCATCCATCTCTTTCTTTCTACTATCTAAAATGTATGATCTATGGTCATCAAATAGTTTTTCTTTTTGTTTTTTCGCCTGAAGTTTGCTTAATCCCGGGTTGAATGGTGTATTTATATCTTTTGCCATCACATGTCCAATTTGGAAAAAAATAAAGATGGTCAGAAAAAAATTATTAATATATGCTCTCATAAACTTATTTTTCAGCAATGATCTCTATAACCATTGGACAGCATATAGTAGAATAGGGATGAATTTCTATTTTTTCTAGTTCATTGATTGCATCTTGCACATCCTGATCATCAAGATAACCCATTTCCAATAGACGTGGGAAATAACTGTAATAAAATGTTTTGGGCCATTCCCATGACCTAGACCCAGGGGTAACTAATTTAGGAATCAGACGGAGATTTTTAATTCTCATTCCAAGCGAATCAATGTATTCCGGTATAAAACTTCCAACATTAATCTCAAACTCAGATTCCACAAAACTTTTTAATGCTGTATTGATGGCCTTTTTTAAGGCAGGCATCTCTGGCTTTGTTTGATGGGTCGACCAATTAAAATATTCCTGGATAACCATCTTTCCTCCAGGTTTTAGAGCATTTTTCACTTTTGCTAATATTTCTTTTGGGTTTGAGACCCATCCCAATGCCCAGCGGCAATACATTCCATCCAATGAGTCATTGTCAAGTGAAAGAGAATTGAAATCAGTCAAATTTGGTTCAATGGAGAGATCTCTTAATCTCTTGATCTGCCTTAAATTTTCAATGAAAGCATTTGACTTATCAACACCAATTACTTTTCCTTTCTCTCCTACGATATCTGCTAATGCCTCTGTGCAATATCCAGGTCCACAACCTAGATCTAAAATTACTTGACCACTTTTAAATTCTGCGAGGTTCCACCCAATTTCTGCTTCCGTTAACCAAACATCATGCTGCACCTTCAGTCGATTCAATTCATCTGCATCCGTACCTAAGATATACGCGTTGTCTTCTTTCATTTCTTTATTTTTCTATACTTCCTATTACAGATCTGATCAGGAAATATTTTTAATGTTATAAATTATTTTGATTGGTGTTCATTTTATTATTTATCAACCTTGACCTGGAGATTGAATCCTGGATCCATAAGGTAATTTTCCAAACTACGTTTCACCTTATACAATTGATTACGAGTCTCATCTAGACGATTCATGTAAATACTTCTACCAAATCGAAAAAAGAGAAAGTTATTTTGGAATTCATCACTGAAAAAATATTTTTTAATGGTCAAACTATCTACATTATTTATGTTATTGATCGCTGCGTAAAAGGGTATGGTGTGACCTTTAGTAAAGAGATCATCTACCCAGGCTCCATTTTTATTGAGCCTAACAAAATAATGCTCATACAATTCTGAAATTTGCTTTGTAAGTGTATCATTTTTCGATGAATTGAATCTTCCACTTGCAACAGATGTCCTATGCGCCGATGTCTCACCAAAGAAAGTCAAACTAAAGATATTAGATGCTAATTCTACTGCATCATCTTGAACGTAGGTCAATTCTTCATTAAAGATCTTAATTATCTTTTCTTCATTAGTATTAATCTCAATATTTTGATCTATTATTGTTTCAATGATCTCAATATTGGCTTTTACTTCATGATATATATTTTCATAGTCATCTGTAATACGATTGCTTAATTCTTTTTCTTCACGGTAATCATCAACCCAAAGAGAAAGAGCAATACCCAAAAATACCGCAACAAATTCTACACCACCTCTTGTTAGAATATTTTTTTGCATACCCGAATCTAATCATCATCCAATCAACAAAAAAACCAACGAGTTTGCTATTGCAATCAATGAATGAGATCAATACGCATTAGGCAATATTGATCATTTAAAAAATATTGAGGTCATGAATACTGTTTATGAAATGATTGGCATATCTCTGAAACCCTAGGTCGTTGAAGTGAATGCCATCAACAGTGGCCTCCGTATCTTCATCAACACATCCAAGTTGCTGAATGACATATAGGTTGTCTTCACCTTCATTGATCGCCCTGTTTACTTGATTGTTAAGTTCGTTATTTTTTTCGTGAACAGAATCAATTAAATCTTGATCTGGAAAATCTAGGTCAGTGATACATTGTTCAAAAAACACAATTGGAATAGATCGAACATTTTCATTTTCACGTATCGACTTGATCAATGGAATGGTATTTTTCCTTACGATATCTTTATCAATATTGGCCATGCATTCGATCACATACATTTTAGCATCTATTGTTGACAAAATTTTTGCCATAGAGGTCTCAAGATGACCATTGCCGCTAAATCCAAGGTTAATACATTCATTGTCTAGTTCTCTTGATATGATATTGGTGTATGCCAAACCAGGTCTAGATGCACATCCCCCTTGTGTTATGCTTGTACCATAAAAGACTATGGGCCGTTTATTTTTTTCAATACTATCAAATCTGGCACCATCGTCTAAACCAAATTGGATATCCATAATGGTATCATATAGAGGCAGATGAAGACGATATTCTCTTAATTCTGGTGATAATCCTTTAAATAGATACTGTTTGTTTATTTTGTTTGCTGGTATGCCAGTACTAAGAAATTGCCAAGTGCCATTCTTTTTATGATATAGATCAATTCCTTTTATGCCAACATCAGTCATATGGTTCATTTTATGGTCATGTTTCAGAGACCATTTAACTAAAAATTCTGATGTATCACTCTTAAAAGAAATACTAACACCTGCAGAATTCTCAGATAATTCCCAGACCTCTTTCCTCAGGGAATCTTTGAATGTTTGAGGCAATCGCTGCATGGCATGATCTCTTTCTAAATTAGGATGCACAAGTCCTTGTGCCTGAATTGGCTTGATATGATGGTATTGCATTAGGAATTAGTGCTTCTCTTTACTTTAGCACTATCATTTTCTTTTTAAGAATATGGTCTAAAGTTTTTAATGTATAAATGTACATTCCTGCAGACACTGATTCACCTTTTTCATTCTTGCCATCCCACTCTATTGAATGTTTACCAGCAGACTGAATTTCATTAAACAATACTTTTACCTTTCTGCCATTAAGATTATATATTATTATACTTATATATTCATTTTCTGGTATTGAGTATGTGATCCTAGTTGATGGATTAAATGGATTTGGATAATTGCTCATAAAATGATTTGCTAATAGATTATTTATTTCCCTGACATTTACACTAGTTGTATCGGCATTATCAAGATACCCCACACCACACAATATGCTATCTGATGCGCTATGATGACAATGATCGAATACTTCACAAGTCCCTGGTGATAGCAGACTATCCGAATATGTCAAGGAATCGTAATAACTCCATGCAGGCGCGGACATCCAACAAGCATCACAAATATCAGTACTCACACTTTGATCTGCATTCTCTGGCCAGTTAAGGGTATCACCTGAAACAAAACAAAATCTTCCGACCAATTCTTGACAATTTTCTGAACCTATGTTCCCTTCTTCATCTTCACAGTCATCACCATACCAAATTGAGCCCTGTACAGTACCAGGACACTCATCATTTCCATAGATGTCCCAGTAGGCGAAATTTCCACTAGCATAGACCGCTGTTGGGCTTAAGCAAGGCCATGATGCAGTAACTGTGAATTTATCTGCGGTCATGCCATCATGTTCCCAAGGGAAATATATTCTGTATCGTGACCCTTCAGTACTCTCTCCACTGACACTGGTATCAATGCTAATAGGAAACAGGTCAATTGGGTGACAGGGATTAAAGGAACCATCATTACATACATATATGCATGAATCAATGTAATCAGGGCATGTTCGGACCTCCATCGAATCCATGGAAAAAACTTTATTAACATCTCCAGATATGCTTGTAAACGGCTGTCCATGACAAAGAGTAATAAAAATTAATAAACACCCACATTTTCTCATGCCATAATCTAATAATCATCAAACTAACAAAAAACTTGGTGGATGGGACAGGATAATCAATTGATGCTGGAGGGATAGCAGAGAGAAGATGGCTCATAGAACCAACTCTATACAATGGAGAGTGACTCTCCCCTCTGCTATTATTTACTTGGGATATCATTCAAATGCTATTATGAAAAAAAAGTTCCATCAAAACAATTATCTAATCTAGTTTTGACATTACTCCTCCTCCTTATTATTATCAAAACTGATAGGTGCTTTACTTAAAAACTCAAGAAACTTTGCTTCTTTCTTATCTTGAGTTGTTATGGGCTTACCTCTGAGTATGATAGTTGCTGAGGTTTTATAGACTGGGTGATTTGGAGCGGCCATAGGTATTTTGACTTTATTTCCAATGTACTTTCTATTTGGATCTATTGGATTTCCATTAATATCCAAAGTTTCTTTATTCTTATTAGGTAATTGCTTTTTCTATTTTGACATGATGTGTCTCCTTTTTTGTATTTAGTTAACACATCAGGTAGATCTAT
>CAYZJY010000102.1:0-5643 GCA_964478995.1 uncultured bacterium | reverse complement strand
CTGATGTAAAAACAAATTGTCCCGTCAATTCTTCACCGCCATGTAGTGGAACTCCATCACCCATGATCTGGTCACTGATAATACTAAAGTTTGGGTCAGTAGTTGATAAAACAGCAACCACATTATCAGCAGGTTCAAACCCAATACTATTTGTAATGGTTACATCAATCGTTATCGTATCACCTGGATTAATGAAACCATCGTCAGTTTGGTAATGGATCTCACTTGGTAAAAGTTCAGGATATGTGCATGCCAGAACTGCTCGATGAATGTTCAACTGGCCTGAACCTACCAGCCCTTCTATTGACTGCCCTCCGCAACTTCTATCCATGTCCGCATAAGGCTCAGCAGTATTAATAACCTTTGAGATAATGGTCTCATTATCAGCATGAGGAATAACCGATTTGACCAATGCAATTGCCCCAGCGGTCAAAGGTGTTGCATAGGATGTACCCGTGCCCAGAGCATAGAGTGTGTCGCTGTATGTATATGCACAAATAATAAATTCACCAGGAGCACTGATGTCTACCGTCTCGTGTACATTTGACCAACAATTAAAACTATCATCAGCACCCATTGCAGTGACAGATACTACATTATCATATCCTGCAGGATATCTTGGGTTAAAATCAGTTGTATCGCTAACACCGCTATTATTGACCCCATTACCTGCTGCACCCATGATAATGGAACCGTATTCATTATGAATACTTTGATAAAAGTTATCATTGGCAGTGCTATAACCACTTACCCAACTACAATTGATTATGTCTGCACCCATTTGAGCAGCAGCGAGTACTGCTTGGTTAGTATGAGTAAGGTACCAGGGTTCATTTATGTTATTGTTCGCATTCACGCCCATGAGTTTGACAGTGTAACCCACAGACGCCAGGCCAATCTCATTATTTGTCATGGCAGAAATATTACCTGCTACCTTTGTACCATGGACATGATTCAGGCGTAATGGGATCGGGTCATTATCGCCCATTGCTGCATCATAACCGACAAAGTTATCTACATAACCATCATTATCATCATCTATCCCATTTTCATCATCAGGGTCAAATACCCAATCTCCATCGATCAACTCAAGGACCACTCCATCACCATCAAGATCCTCGCCAAGATTCTGCCATATGTTTTCTATGAGATCAGGATGGTCCCACTTCAGGCCAATATCAGGAATTGCGACCACAACTTCACCACTATCCATCTGCCCAGGAAGCTCACCAGCATCTATGTCCCATAGATCGAAGGCTAGATCTGCCTTGATCTGTGCAAGACCATATAACTCTTCCCACAAAGAATCATTGGGCACATACGCAGGTTCTACAATGGGAACCTTCTCGGATATTCCAATTTCTTCGAGTAAGCCAAGACGCATTATAATGCGATCAAGATCGCTTTTTGAACTTTCAAATTTCAAAACATAGAATCTATCTAGAAATATATCTTGATTTTTATCGGTCGGGCGAGCGTTTGGCAACCATTGGCTGATCGCAATGGTATTTTCCTGTTCTAGCACATCATTAAGACTAGGTAGGTTGGTCGTGGAATGGTCATCTGATATGTTAAAATCGGTAATATTGTTTTCTATGTAAACCATGATCCTATCACCATAATACTCAGGTCTAGCAAATAGATTCATCGTAACCAATAAGAATAGAATGATGGGGGAAATTATGCTGGTCTTTCTTGGCATGATCAGAACCTCTTAGTTAAGTTTTCTTAATTTTATTGTTTGTGGCAGCCTCAATGCATAAATCTAATACAATTTTAATAATTCTGATGTGCATTAATACTCCACTATTTCTAGTCTTTATCCTGAGAGTTCTTACCATCTCTCATCCAACCAAATTCTCCCCGATTGTCATAGAGCATGATAACTCCATCTCCTCTATACTTTCCTGCATCGTATGATGCTCCCATCGAGCCTACCTTGATACCATACTCATTGTTGATCTCCAATGATCCTGCCTCATGTCTTGATGTACCGAGGTAAGATGTCATTTCTCCCTTCATGTTATGGGTCTGTAAATGACCGCCTCTTCCATCCTTTCCCTCTCCCAGATAAGATGTCATTATACCATTTCTATTACTGGTCCTAAAAAAACCTCCACCCTGCTGACCGGTTCCCAAGTAAGTTATTTGTTTGCCATCTGCATTATGTACCCCTATGACACCAACCCCATCCTCTGCAGTCCCTACATAGGTGGTCTGCTTTCCATCTGGATTATATGTTTGTAGGATACCTCCTCCTTGGCCTCCACTACCTAGGTAAGATGTTCGTTTTCCATATTGATTGTATGTCTTGATAAAACCCGATCCAAACTCACCAGCACCAAAATATGCCACTTGGGATCCCATTGCATTATGAACACCAAAAAGACCAACACCATCCTCACCAGTGCCCATGTAAGAGGTTTGTTTTCCATCTCCATTGTATGTCTTGATATATCCACCTCCATACTTTCCTGGATAGATAGATATGCTACTAACTGTAATGTCCCCAAGGTTTTTATTCTTGCTTCCCATGAAAATAAAAATGCTGGAAGTAAGACACGCCGCTGTAAAGAATCCTGTGAAATATTGTCTCATATGGTCTCCATTATGGATTAAATCATCTGCAAATCTAGCGAATGACCTAAAAACAAAAAAACTAGCAACATCCATGTGGCATTAGGACAAACAATGCAATTCATTACTCTGAGATATCTAAAGAATCGTTTAAAAAAGAAAAGTGATAATTACAGCAAAACATTGGTTATTTCATGACTTCTAAATACCTTTTTTTTGAATCTTCAATGAATTGTAGAAGCTCCATCCTTTGTTTTATGGTCTCAAAAATGATCGTTCGCTTATTATAAAAAATAGATAAAAAATTAAGATGTTGTCTGTATTTCGCTAGGCTTTTACCATAGTAGAGTGCAAAATTACCAGAAGGGATAAGACTTAGACAAAATAAGATCAATAAGGTTGTGTCTCCTGTCAATTTCCAGATCGATGCAATGCCAACTGCATAATAAGCGACAAAGAAAATAAACCCATATACCAATTTCCAACTTGCCGCCTCGGACATGTCATTTTTTCTTATTTCGATCAATAATCTTGGAATCTTATAGGGTAGATAATTTGTAATGAATCCCCAAAAAAACAACGGTGCACCCAGAATTAGAAAAATGATCGTTCTTGTCTTTCCCCAATTGCGTTTTTCCTGTCTGGCAGGGTCAAGGAATTCATCTCTAATATCAAGTTGTCTCAATAGATTCATGTAGTTTTTTAACCTACCCCTAAATTGATCAACCAGATCGGGATCATTATCGTTATACCATTGAACAGCATCAGTCAATATCTTTGATGTGATGAAGTCATCATTCTTATTATCAAGTTCCATTCCCAACTCGGTCATCAATTCCAGTTTATAGATTAGCTCTAGCCCTTCAACGATATCCTCAACCTCATCCACCTGGATATAATTTGTAAGTTGATTCAATGAATCTTCTATGGCCCCTGTCACCTTCTTTACAGTTTCCATCTTATTATTCCCATATTCGTTCTCAAACTCCTTAAGGTACATCGGGTCGCCAAAGCGAACCATGATGTCACTACGAAATCGAACTAGGTCTGAATAACTTATGCCAATCGGGATGATGGAAGTGTTTAGATTGAAATCATTCCTTAATTCTGCTTCTAGACCGATTCTTGCTGCGCCGGTCTTTATTTTTTCCAAGACGCGCTTCCCCATTGAAATACCTTCTGGAAATATCAAAAATGAGCCATCTTTTTCAAGTATCTCATATCCTTTGACAAAACTATCCATGTTCTTACCCATGTTTGCTTCATCATCGATTTTCCTATAAATAGGTATGAGATTGAGTTTACTTAAGGCGATCTCCCTTAGCCTTGAATTGAACAAAGTACTTTTTGCAAAAAAATGTAATGTCCTTGGACAACATGATCCTACAATAAGTGGATCCATGAAGAAGTTTGGATGATTGGCTACAAAGATGACTGGACCATCTTTCGGGACTTTATCCCTGTTTTGGATAGAGACTTGATTAAAAAATAACTTAAGCGCTAATCCAGAAATTTTATGGATAATCGAATAGAGCATTTATATCAGTTTACCTGATCTTTCTATTTGAATAATAGTTTCTTTATCCATGTCCAAATATATCCAATATGAGATAAACAAAAAAACCCACGAATGTGGGGTCTAAGATTTGAAATATTTAACCCTACTTCAATAGTAACATCTTCTTGGTTTTAACAAGGCCATCCATCTGCATCCTACATAGATACATGCCTGCTGAAACCTGCATCCCATCATTGTTCTTTCCACTCCATTTGACAAGTTTGCTTCCCGCTTTTTGGTAAGCATTGACCAGATTCCTAACCACATTTCCTCTCAAGTCAAAAATCGTCATGGTCACCATTGTATTAATGGGAATATCATATTTTATGGTTGTAATAGGATTGAATGGATTGGGGTAGTTCTGGTAAAGAATAATACTATTTGGCAATAATGATCTTTGATCAATATCAAGAGTAACACAATCCCCATTCTCAGATCCCGGAGATGGATAGGTATGACAACCAACTCCATCAAGATCAAAACTTTGTGATAACTTTATCTCATCTAGTTCTTGAGATGGTTCCAGGACCACTGACAACATTTCATCTTGAGGATCAGCAAGGACAATTACGCCCCCATCAGAATTTAGATCGGATGAAAAACTACTATCTTGTCCCTCGTAGCCGATCCAGTATCCACCTGCTGGTATTATGACATTACCAAAGGTAAGGTCCTCTAGTTCCTCAGAGTCATCCAATTGAAAACCCTCTAGCGAACAATCAGCATCCCCCGAATTATGGATCTCCAAGTAATCTTCTGGGTCACCTGATGATTGTACTTCACTTACATGGACTATTCCTAGTTCACATGGATCAATTTCAGGTTCCAACAGACTAAGGATCAAATTCTCGAGGTCATCTGGCAATCCAGACGTTACATTTTGATGCAAGGCAACATTGCCCTCAAGATCGATCACAAAAAGGTCTCTCTGCGATGCCCCCCAGTTCGACCAAATTGAAAATGGTGACTCGTCCGCACAAACCGGTGAATCATTATCGTCGGTCCAATTATCAGAATAGGACAAATGAGTATCCTTACCAATTCCAATGAGTTCTACGGCAAGACCTTGAAGTTTTAGACTATCATATAATTCATTTAATTGCTCGAACCGAGCAGTGCATGTGCCTCAAGTATAATGTCCAAAGTAGTGGAGTGTGACCTTACCCTCGAAAAAGGAAGTACCAACATTGGTACCATAATAATCAGAGGAGGGGTTTATATCCTCAAGTGAATAGTCATATTGGCCAAAGAGGATTGATATCATGAATAATGTTGCTAATTTTTTCATGAAAAAAGTTAAGACAATAATATTTTGTAATACAAAATGAATTGATCATTCATTTCTTGCTTGGCTTGATGATCACATAAATAATAGAAAAAAAAGGTAGCCTATGAATAGACCTAGTCCGATGCCGATGACCCTGAACAGCCCAGGGTTATTCTCGATTAGTTTTTCCAATGCTTCCATATCAAAAGTTAAGATAATATCTCTGGAATAAAAAAATTAA
>CAYZJY010000101.1:0-5839 GCA_964478995.1 uncultured bacterium | reverse complement strand
TTAATAAAATAAAAAAGGGGCCCCGAGAGGGGCCCCTTTTCATTTCTAGTTCGTGTGACTTGAACCTATTTCATTAGGACAAGTTTCTTCACACTTACAAAGTCACCCGCTTGTATGCGATAGATATACATGCCGGATGAGAGTGCTTGACCAAAGTCATTGGTCGCATTCCAAACGATCTGATAACGTCCAGGCTCGTGGCTGCCCTGTGCCAGGGTGCGCACGCGCTGTCCCATCACGTTGTAGATCTCCAGGGTCACATCAGTGACCTCAGGGATATCGTACACAATGTTCGTAACAGGGTTGAACGGATTCGGATAGTTGTTATGCAATGCGAACTCCTTTGGTAAGGAGACACCATCGATGCCTAACAGTTCGCTCACATCCACATGGATGTCACGTGGTCCACTGCTGGATGGTGTGAACTCAAAACCGTCACTAGACCATACATCCCAGGTCCAGGTCAAGTTAGAGACACCATTTTCCAGTGCTTCCTCTGCGAGAGCGCCGTAGGATACGAATAGACCTGTCGTGGTCATCGGTACATGCATCTCGAACTCATCCATGAATACAGCACCATGATCATCGGTTGTAGGTTGAATGAGCATCGCACCTACTTGAACGGTTTCTGCACCTTCAGGAACGACACAATCAACGCCTAACCAGTACCATTCGTCTGCTGGCCATTCGCCATCAAAGACCTCGGACGTGTTCATGCCCAACCATCCCCAGTCAGCTGTGAAGTACTTCGCAAAAATAACGAAGGAGTTGCCACCCTGTCCGATCCAATCGGAGGAGTGTGACATCACCGCTGCGCTTGCGGAGAAATGGGTTCCAGGAGGAATTGCACCTTCGTACCAAGTCTGGAAGATGTTGTTCTCAGTGTTCTCACCGTCATACAGACCCCAGAGTTTTACTGAAGCTGAGTCCTCAAAGGCCTCAAAGGTCGATCCAAAGACATCATCTCCGGTAAACGCTACTGTCTGACTGTTCTGGTTAGGATATCCTTCCCAACCATCAGGAAGATACTGCCAACCATTATCCTGCAAGGTCGCATGCTCAAAACCGTCATTATCGATAGGATTATCAGGCATGACGTTCCATGCTGTATCACCGTCTGCGATCTCAGCATAGGCACCGAGGAAGTACTCAACTGGATCATTGTCTGCATCATTCGCAGCGGTCCAGATGAATGCAACCTCTTCTTCCATGTTGCTGTCATCCACAGATACATCTAGATCATCACCAGGTGAGATCAGCATCACTGCGTCAGGTGCAACGTTGGAAAGGGTCACCTCTACTGAGTTGGTGGCGATACTTTCATGGTCATCATAAAGTGCTGTGACATAATAGGTATAAGTACCCCAGTCCAGTCCACTGTCCATGTAATCATGTACGCCAGGAACCTGTTCACCCACAACTACATCATCACGGTAGATGTTGTAGTTCAGCATCTCACGATCCAAGGTCTCATGAGACCATGTTGGATCGGACACAGGAGGATTGATCAACGTCGTTGGGTTTTCCTTTGTGTGTGCCGCTTCCATCGTCGCAAATGAAGGTGGAAGATCTGCAATGCTGGATGAACCTGATGCATCTACCCATGTTCCATTGTCACCGAATGATGTGTTTCCACCAACAGTGAAGTCTGCAAACATGTGCAGGATCCAGTCACCACAGGCTAAACTACCGTAATCAACAGATAGTGCCCATTCTTCTGTAAGTGAAACATTATAATCGTACTTGTTACCTGGGAAGTCAAGAACAGCATCACAGCCCATCATGTCCATGTCTGGACCAGGTCCGCCCGCTTCAAAATCGTATCCAAAGTCACTGTACATGATGAATACATCACCCGTAACGGTCACAGGCTCATCTGCCAAAGCAGATGTCTGCGCCCAGCCATAGGTCTCTGAAGTAGGATCGGCGTCAACCAATACCGCTTCCTGATACAATGTATCACCAGGGAGATCTGTCTCTGTATCTAGAGCAAGAACACTCAGTGTAAAAGGTGTCTCACCCAAGAATGCATCTGGCCAGCCACCTGTCCATACGGAGTTGGCAAGACCATTGATCGAGTACGTTCCATTAATTCTGAAACGAACTGCGACAGCACCACCATACCACCAAGCATTTGCAACCACGCCATCATCATAGGCTAGTTCCATGCTACTTGCATCGATCGGTGGATCCCACATGAGATGAACATCATCACCATAGTCCTGTGCAACAAGGTTGCCAGGGTTGTCTTCGATCTGAACGGTCACTGTGACAGGACCAACAACGTCAGAGATCACTGGATCAAAGATACCAGGGATGTTATAGTTCGCTGTTATCGCAAGATTGAGATCGGTAGGCTCTGCAGCGAACAGAACGGTGTTCCACTCTGTTGCTGTAGGACCAGCCTGCCCTACTGGGCTAGCTGAACCGGCATCATCCAAACTCCAGACCGTATAGCCTGCGAGAGGGTTGTAAAGTTCCACATCAACGATGTAGTCGCCTTGACTTGCACCATAACCATCAATCACAAGGTAATAGGTGTTGCCCGCGGTCATCCATGCACCTTCAATGTAGGATGTCCATGCGGTACAATCATCCACACCTGGAGGATAGGTATCGTCACTACAAGCGTCAGCACCTGTTATGGTCGTTGCTAGAACTCCTACTTCATTCGCATAGATATACATCTTCGTATCGAATGAGGAGTAGCAAGTGGTCAAGTTAACGGCCACATCTGTTTCAGGGGTAAAACTGTATACCACGTCTGTTGCTCCACCACCTACGTAAGGACATACCTCATCGTAGTCGTCCACATAACCAGCGGTCGTACCAGTAAGTTGTCCGAGCTCTGTGATCACAGTGGCATCCTCTATGGTCTCACCACCCTGACGGGTCGAGGAAGGCGTACCACTAAAAATAGCCGTGCCTTCGTAAGGTTCCGGTGCCGTCCATGTCAGGGTCACATCAAAGCCTGATGATGATCCCTGAAGATCAGTTGGTTCTGGAACATCTGGTGGTGCGGAAGGGGTAGCGCAACTTTCGTTCGAAGCTGCTGTCTCTGTTGTACCATCAACCTGAGTTACCATGTAACAGTACTCAACATCGGCTGTAAGAGGCTCATCAGTATAGTAAATTGATGCGCCTGGCTGCCAATCTGGAGCTCCTATGTTAGCGATGGTCTCACCATCACGCCATACGTTCCAAGTGGAGTTTCCTAGAGGGTTGCTGTTCACAACGGTGGTAGAACCAACGTTGTTACCTTCGCTTTCCTCAAGGACGTAGTTACCATAGCCATCGGCCATGGCATAAACTGTGTATGTCTCATCATCATAGCCACCCACGAAGCCCGGTAGGGTCAGGTAGGTTGCCAGATAAAAATCCGCTGTCGCACCAGCTGCAAGTCCTACTCCTTCCCAAGCATACTGGAAGTAGCCTGGAGGATAGGTCTCAGTGGTGTCTGGCTCTTGAATATAGGCCATGGTGTAAAAATATCCTGCATCCTGACCACCAATGTTCGATACGGTCACAGTTGCACGACCTGTCCAATTATCAAAGGTCACGTTGTCAACTGTAAGGTCTGGATTACTACAGGAGTTTCCATCACCCAAGGCAAAACAAGCACTTGGAGCCGCACCAAAACCTAGGACAACTGTTGTGTCTGAGGCCAAGACGACTTCCATGGTCTGCTCACTGAGCCATGGTGCAGTTGGATCCCACTCAACAGAGTAGGTACCATCTGCCAATGTGAATGGACCAAAGGTAGCGCTGGAACCGGTCCAAGGACCTTCCAGTGTGTGAAGAGTGTTGCCATCAGCGTCAACGACGTAGGCATCACCATCACTGTCTCCACCATAGTGACCATCACCATAGGAATCGAAAAGAGTAACGAGCACCTCAGTATCACGAGTCTGAGTATCGTTATTCTGCATTTCTTCGATCACTGCTTCACGAGACCTACCAAGAGGAATGTCTGCGTTAACAGGTTCTTTTTTATTATCATATTGCCATTGGATATGCTCATCTACGGTGCCTTGAAAACCACCACCTGCAGATGCTGCTGTTCCAGCAGGTTCCGCTGGATCCCATGAGAGATAGACACGCTCAAGACCACCCAATGCACTTAAGTTGGTTGGGTTGGTTGGGTCCATGAAAGCATTTATGGTCAATGTATAGTTACCAAAACTGGAACCATAACCGTAGACCATGCAATGATAGGTACCTGCGGTAACATTGAAAAGATCGACCTGAGACTGTAGGCCATCATAGTCGTCGTTCGTGCCAAGCATTGTTGCACAATCACTGTAAACATCAAGCTTGGTATCAAACTCAGAACCGATCAGAGAAACAGTAAGGTTCTCCCAGTCTTGGTCTAGAGTAAAGGTATACCAATCAACATCACCCGCTGCGGTAGTGGCACCTTCAACGGCTGCTGAGCCATCAGTGGCTCCACCTTCTGCTACGAAATCAAGAGCGATGTCACATTGGTCACCTGCGTAATAACAGGATCCATCATCAATGGTCGCGTCTGGATTGTAGTTGATCGCGTCTGGGTCCGTACATCCGAAGACATCATCAGACTCACCAACAATGATCGCTTCTGTACCTTCAGAGCCACTCTCTAGAGTGGTTGAAAAGAATTCTGTGTAGTCTGTACCATCATAGGTCCATAGTGTGAAAACGTTTCCATTCCAACCATCGCCATATGCATCATACATGTTGAGCGTGTATACGCCATCAGCCAAACAGGCGGTCACGCCATCGGCTACTGTGATGGGACATGCGCCAGAAACGACCTCAGCACCATCTTCATCTGTGATCGACCATGTGACCTCAGACTGCCAACTTCCACCATCAAGTGTGACAACATACTCATTGTCATCACATTCTTCATCTACTACTTGTACAGAGGCAACGAAGTTATCCACATATACAGAACCATGGTCACCACTGGTAGGCTGATAAAGCATGAAACCATATTGCATCAGGTAAACACCCTCAGGAACCGTGGTTGACAAGGTATAGTTGGCCCATGTATCTGCGGTAGCAGAGGATGCATCAAAATGGTCTGACTCATCCATGAATAGCATGTCATTCCACCACTCGCCATTGGTACCAGGACCAAAATATTTTGCGGTCAATTTTCCATGGCTATTGCCTTGACCAATGAAGTCTGCATTATGTGAATAGAACATTGCGGACATGTCAATGGTCTCACCAACCATTGCCGTCGCATCATCACCAGACCACTCGTGGAATAGATTATTCTCGGATGCACCGTCCCAGTAGAGTCCCCACATCTTGAAGGATTTTGCTCCATCGTATGCTGTAAAGGTCTCATCTGAGTTGTACATGCCATCACCGGTCGTGACAACATCAAAGTTATAACCAGGGTAACTGCCCCATTCGGCTGTTCCACCCTCGAAACCACTATTGTCAAGGAGATTCACGCCACTGACATCTACAGTATGTGTCAGGGTCAATTCAAAATTCTCACTTGTACCTGCCTCTGCAACAATTGCACCTGCAGCATCATAGATCGCATAGGCACACTCGCCATCGTAAGCACCAGACTGCCAAGTCGTTGAGATATAGTCAAAATCATCAACATCAAAGTCGTATGTTGCTTGGTCTCCTTGATCAGATGTAATGGTAGCATCATCAAATACAAGGGTTCCGTTAACGGATAGATCGAGAGACGCACCATTCCAGCCATCACCATATGAGTCGATCAGGTACAGTTGATATGTCTCTGTACGATCGGACGGCATGTGATCTGGAAAGCGGATCTCAGTTGTCTGGCTCTTCGTTGGTCTCGCTGGGGCGCTATCCGCCCACAAAG
>CAYZJY010000100.1:0-5868 GCA_964478995.1 uncultured bacterium | reverse complement strand
ATGAAAATAATAATGATTTCAAGAGATAATTTCGAAAAAAATACCTACTTCCACATTTACAACATATGGATGGAAAACTTAAATATCCTTATGGTTCAGTTCTCTTCTAATTATGAGAATAGCATATGCAATTGATATAAATATTATATTTTTTTTACATATTTTTTCTTTATTGCTTGTATCAATTATATGCTGTTTTCTATATTCGTTTTAGCCAACCTTGCGTTTTTATACGCTTTCATTTGTCATCCTTTTTTATTTGTATTTGAACGAAAGTTCGTAGGAATGAATACGTTCTTTCAAAAAGAATAGGGACACAGAATGGCAGAAGCAATGGAACTTGACCTATCGCTTAATCAACCTGAAAAAAATCCTCCCGAAAATCCCATCGTTCCTCCGATTGATGCAGGGAATCTTAAATTCCAAGATAACAACACCTTACCTCAAAAATATACTATACAAAATTATTACAAAAATGATTCACTCGGTTCTGATGTACTCAAACAAAAATATTTAGCACCCTGGGAGGAACACCCCTATCAACTTTGGACAAGACAGGCATCGGCGCTGGCTTCAGTAGAGAAAACAAAAACAATGAGAACAAAATGGGAGAAGAAATTCTTTTCCATACTAGAGGATTTCAAATTTGTTCCAGGCGGTCGCATTATGCATGGTGCAGGTAGAGAAGATATAACTACAACATTAAATAATTGTTATGTTGTGGCAGTCAGAGATGACTCCATCAAATCCATTTATGATACTATAATAAATGAGGCACTTACATACAAATATGGCGGTGGTTGTGGTCATGACCTATCGGTGCTAAGGCCAGCAGGAAAAGCAATCAATGGAACGGGAGGAGAATCTTGTGGACCAACAGGATTTATGAATCTCTTTAGTGAAAATACCAATACAATAGCACAGCATGGTCGAAGAGGTGCAAATATGCAAACCTTAAGAATAGACCACCCAGACATAAATAAATTCATAAGTATAAAAACTGGTGATATAGATATGATAAAATATTCTAATATCTCAGTGCTATTGACCCATGACTTTATGGAGGCAGTCAAAGAAGATAGTGATTTTGACCTGACTTATGACGGTGAGGTTTATGAAACTCTTAAAGCAAAGGAATTATGGGATAAAATAATCAAACATGCGCATTCAAGCGCAGAACCTGGTCTTCTTTTTTGGGATACTATGAAAGACTATCATAATGCTGAATATTGTTCACCATTGGTCTCAACAAATCCCTGTGCTGAACAACCACTACCTGATGGAGGCTGTTGTAATTTAGGTGCAGTCAATCTAGAAAGGTTTGTTGATGAAAATGGGAATTTCATGATAGAACAATTCAAGGAGACAGTTGCAATTGGTACAAGGTTTCTAGATAATGTTGTTGACTATAATATGGATCGTCACGCCTTAGAAGATCAAAAAAAGAATGCGATGAATGACAGGCGCGTTGGTCTTGGCATATTGGGCTTAGGTGATATGTTAGTTCGTTTGGGTATTAAATATGATAGTGAAGATGCTATTCAAACAATAGAACAAATCATGCAGATTTTTCGCGATACAGCCTATGATACCAGTGCTGAGTTAGCGGTTGAAAAGGGGCAATATCCTAATTTTAAATGGTCAGGCTATTCAAAAAGTAAATTTGTTAAGAATTTACCCAAATCACTTCAAGGTAAAATAAAAAAGAATGGCATAAGAAATTGTACCCTCACAACAGTTGCACCTACAGGAAGTGGAGCTATTGTAGCTAGAGTTACATCAGGAGTAGAACCAATTTTCGCAACATCCTACAAAAGACGTGTCAAAGAGAATGATGGCTATGGGAAATCATTTAAGGAGTATACCGTCTACCATCCAATTATTGAGGCGTTATTTAACACTGATGAAAATTTACCTGATCATGTTGTCACAGCTCACCATATCGATCCATATTTTCGTGTCAGAATGCAAGGGGCAATTCAAAAGTATATAGATTCATCTATTTCCTCTACAGTGAATCTTGCAGAAGAAATAACCGTTGAAACCATAGCAGATATTTACATGACCGCGTATGAATCAGGTCTTAAAGGTATAACAGTCTATAGAGAAGGAAGTAGAGAAGGAATTCTCGTAACTGAAAAAAAGGAAGAGGAAGCCTCTACACAAATAGAAGAAAATTCAAATATAGTTGAAAAAAGTCCTCGCACAAGGCCAACTCAAACTTCAGGAGTTACTAGACGTATTCGTACAGGCGAAGGAACGCTATACATAACAATCAATGAAGATGAGAATGGATTGTGCGAGGTATTTACAACAATAGGAAAAGCTGGTGGGAATGCTGCTGCACAATCAGAAGCTATTAGCAGACTGATATCTCTATCACTACGATCAGGGCTTGATCCTCATGCTATTGTTAGACAATTGAAGGGTATCTCTGGTCCAAATCCTACTTGGGAAGATGGCAGACTCATATTGTCAACCCCAGATGCAATTGGCAAAGCACTAGATGATTATTTGACAGAAAGACATAATCAACCTTCAAATAATAACATTGAACAAAACATTGAAAAACCTAGAATCACACTAGCGGCTCCAGATAAAGAAGAAGACCAAAGTATGATGATATGCACAGAGTGCCATAGTAATAGTGTGATTAATGAAGGTGGTTGTCTAACTTGCCGGGAATGTGGTTGGTCAAAATGTGATTAGATAGAAAATGAATATTAAACAATAAAAAAGGCCCATAGGAAATGGGCCTTTTTTTAATAAACAAAACTTATAAATCACACTTCTAGAATTTCCTTCTCCTTATCATTCTGAAGATTATTTAATTTATCAATCATCTTATCAGTTATATTCTGAATCTCTAACTCATTATCCTTTATTATATCTTCAGATACATGGCCATCTTTCTGAAGATCGTGTAAACTATGAATTCCATCTCTTCTAATATTTCTGACAGCTATTCTACCTTCTTCAATAAGTTGATGCACAAACTTATTCAACTCTTGCCTCCTTTCTTCACTCAAAGGGGGAATAGGTACTAATACAGCAGTACCATTATTCCCTGGTGTAAAACCCATATTTGCATCCATGATTACTTTTTCTATAATTGGAAGCAGCATTTTTTCATAAGGAGTCAGAGTAATTAACCTCGGTTCGGGTACTGAAATTGTGGCTACTTGGTTTAATGGAGTCATAGAACCATAGTAATCAACAACTAATGAGTTGAACATTTCAGGGTTTGCCCTACCAGTACGAACTTTATTGAGTTCCATATTTGCATGAGCAACAGCCTGCTCCATGCGATGTGTAACATCGTTTAAAATATCATCAATCATCACTTATTCCTTAGTAACTAAGGTACCAATTTTAGCTCCCAAAACTAGTTCTTTCAAGTCCCCGGAATTGTTGATATTAAATACTTGTATAGGTAAATCATTTTCTTTGCAAAGAGTAATTGCTGTCAAGTCCATAACTCTTAAATTTTTTCTTAATACTTTGGAAAAAGAAATTTTTTCGTATCTTTTTGCGTCTAAATTATCCATGGGATCCTTATCATATATGCCATCTACTTTTGTGCCTTTTATGACGATTTCAGCACCAAGTTCCTTCGCTCGGAGTGCTGCAGCAGAGTCTGTAGTAAAAAAAGGGTTACCTGTACCACCCGAGATAATTACAATACGCTTCTTCTCGAGATGCCTAATGGCTCTTCTTCTTATATATGGTTCTGCTATTTGTGAAATATTTATTGCAGATAGTGTACGTGTCTCACAATTAACCTTTTCTAATGCATCTTGAACTGATATGGCATTCATTATTGTTGCGAGCATCCCTAAATAATCACCAGTAACTCGGTCCATCCCTTTGCCTGCAGCCTGAATACCTCGAAATATATTTCCAGCCCCAATAATAAGGCCAATGTCTACTCCAAGTTCATGTACAGATTTTACCTCATTTGCTAAATAAGTTGCCTTATTGGGATCGATGCCAAAACCTTTGTCGCCAGCCAAAACTTCACCTGATAATTTCAGGAGAATTCGGCGAAACTTAGGTTTAGCCATTAGTGATATTTATGCTTTACCGTTGGTAGGAGATAAGGAAGATTCACCTATGGCGAATCGTGTGAAGCGATTGACACTTATATTTTCACCTAATGTAGCAATAGTTTCAGTAAGTAAATCATTTACCTTCTTATCTGGATCTTTTATGTAGGTTTGTTCCATCAAACATGTTTCTTGGAAAAATTTATTAAGCCTTCCCTCTACCATTTTTTCTATGATATTATCTGGCTTACCCTCAGTTTTTGCTTGATCGGTATAAATTTCCTTTTCTCGATAAAGAATTGTTTCATCTACTGATTCTCTATCTAATGAAATAGGGTTTGTTGCAGCAATTTGCATAGCAAGATTATGTGAGAGTTCTTTGAAACCTTCTGTCTTAGCTACGAAGTCAGTTTCACAGCTTAGTTCTAATAATACGCCTAACCGACCTCCAGCATGAATATATGAATAAACAAGGCCCTCTCTTGTATCACGAGTGCCTTTTTTTTCAGCTTTTGCAATACCTGATTTCCTGAGATTATCCACAGCCTTATTTAAATCTCCTTCAGAGTCAACTAATGCCTTTTTACAATCCATCATGCCTGCACCAGTTTTATCACGTAGCGTCTTTACAAGTTTAGCATCTATGTTCATTTTTTTCTACTCTTCTTCCTGTTGAGAATCATCTATTAATTTATCATCAGATGACTGAAGGCTATTTCCTTTACCAACTTGTTGAGATTTTTCTTGATTTAAATCGTTATTAGAAGTTTCAACTGATTTTCCTTCTTCATCAGATGTTTTCCCTCTAGCTTCTACAACTGAATCTGCTAATGCAGATATAATAAGTTGTATGGTTCTCATAGAATCATCGTTAGCGGGGATTGGATAATCAACCTTATTTGGGTTTGTATTAGAGTCTACAATCGCAACTACCGGTATTTCTAATCTTTTTGCCTCTCTTATTGCTGTATCTTCATATTGCGCATCAACAACAACTAGTGCATCTGGTAAACGCCTCATATCTTTGATGCCTCTATGCTGATCCGCCAATTTGACTTTTTCACGGTTTAGCATCTGGGTCTCTTTCTTAGTCATATTCTCATACAGATTGGACCCTTCTTTTTCAAGCATTTTTAAACGCTTTATGCTTTTTTTAATTGTTGAAAAATTGGTCAAAGTACCACCTAACCAACGTTCTACGATATAAAACATTGAACATCTGTCAGCTTCTTGCTGAACAATATCCTGTGCTTGTTTTTTAGTACCAACAAATAATATCTCACCGTTTTTTCCAACAATATCTTTTATAAAACCACAGGCTTTATGGATTGATTCAATTGTTGATTCTAGGTTTATGATATGCACACCATTTTTTTCAAGTAGGATATAAGGTTGGAAATTAGGATCCCATTTTCTTGTTACATGTCCAAAATGGGCCCCAGTGCCTAATAGATCTTCAAATTTAACTTCAGCCATAGTATTATCGTTTTGAGAATTGGAAATTCTTTCTTGCTCCTGGTTGTCCGGGTTTTTTGCGCTCAACCTTTCTAGCATCTCGCGTCAAGAATCCTTTTTCTTTAAGGACTGTTCTGTAATCATTATTTACCTTTAGGAGAGCTCTTGAGATACCTAATCGAATTGCACCTGCTTGTCCAGTAAGACCCCCACCATTAACATTAATATCTATATTGTAGGCTTTTTCACCTTCGACTGCAACCAAAGGTTGCATTACGATTGTAGCTAATGTTTCCCGACATAGATAGTCCTTGAATAATTGACCGTTTACCTTTATCTCTCCCTTCCCAGGAGTTAAATAAACACG
>CAYZJY010000099.1:0-5931 GCA_964478995.1 uncultured bacterium | reverse complement strand
GGCTGCAACCTTCATCATATCCTTTCTTGGGTCTTTTAGATTTCTAGAATCAACAGGTACTGGTTTGGCCCATCCAAAACCTACAAACAGTATCATCAATGAGCCCATAACATCAAGATGAGCCATTGGGTTAAGTGTCAGCCTCCCCATCCTTGCAGCGGTATTATCACCACATTTTGAAGCCATCCAAGCATGTGCAAATTCGTGGAATGATAAAGCAAACATAAGGGTTGGTATGAGCAATATTAGTGTCTCTGGTGAAAGTCTAAAAAGCATAACTAACTCCTTGGGTGATGAGATTTGTATATTGCTTTCAGATGATGTTTATCAATATGAGTATATATCTGTGTAGTAGTTATATCGCTATGCCCTAACAAGGCTTGAACAAAACGTAAGTCTGCTCCTCCTTCTAATAAATGTGTTGCAAAGGAATGCCTAAGCATATGCGGAGAAATAGATCTAGTAATTCCTGAACTTTTAGTCCATTTATTCAATATTTTATTTACCATGGCTCTAGTAAGTACTTTTCCATTCCTACTTAGAAAAATATAACTTGTTTCTGTTTTTTTCTTCAACCGATCTCTAGAATGTATTAAGTATTCATTAAGGTATGTTTTTGCTTTACCTCCAATAGGTAATAATCGCTCTTTACTACCCTTCCCTATTACTCTTATAAGTTCATCATCTAAGAATAAATCAGATATTTCCAAACTGCAAAGTTCAGATACCCTAATACCACATGAATAAAGCATTTCTAACATAGCCTTATCTCTGTAATAAAACTGTGATGATTCATCTATTGAACCTATAATAGATGAAATCTCTTTTTCACTTAATACATCAGGTAGTTTTTGGGGTACTTTTGGATTATTTATTGTCAAAGTTGGGTTCTCTTCAACAATTTTTTCACCTGATAAATATTTGTGATAGCCTCTAATAGAAGAAATGATACGTGAAATACTTGTGGAAGCCATTCCCCTCTTATTCAATATCCTTACGTATTCACGAATATGAGTTGATTTGATTTCAGATAGATTTTTTATTTTTATATTGTATATATGGTTAAGATATTGCCTTAGATCCCTTTGATATGCGTCTATGGTCTTTGGTGACACATTACGTTCTACTCGAAGCATGGTCAAGTAGTCTTGATAATGAGTTTCCATATTATTTACTTAGTAGATCATCTTCTATGATTCCACAAAGAATTTGACCAATCATTATGTGAGCTTCTTGTATGCGCTGGGTATCATCGCTAGGAACATTTATGGTTATATCAGATAATCCATGTAATCTTCCTCCCGATCTTCCAGTAAAAACTATTGTTGAAAGTTCTTTGAACTTAGCCTGTTTGATAGCCGCTATGATATTTTCCGAATTACCACTAGTTGAAATGCCAATTAAGACATCCCCAGGCTCACCTATCCCCTGAACTTGTCTAGAAAAAACAGATTCAAAGTCAGTATCATTTGACCATGCAGTCAAAAATGAACTATCAGTCGTAAGTGCAATTGATGGAATTGGTTTTCGTTCATGACTAGTCATCCCTCCCATTAATTCTGTGGCCAAATGCTGTGCGTCGGCTGCACTACCGCCATTGCCACACCAAAGAATCTTCCCGCCATTTTTTAACGACCTTATCATTACTTGGGATGCAGATTCCATATCTTCAATACATAAATCAATCATAGACTCTTTCACTGATATACTTTCTAAGATTTGGGATTTAATTTTTTCCTGCATTATGATCTGCTCACATGTACTGCATCCGCAAACTCTCTCATATAGTCTGGGCTATTCTCTAAAATAGTACCAGTAACTATTATTGAAGCACCAGCCTCTACCGATGATCTTGCCGTTTCTGGATCGCGAATTCCACCACCAACAATAATTGGCACATCTATTGCATTACTAGTGGCTTTAATAATAGATGTAGATACTGGTTCAATTGCACCACTGCCTGCCTCAAGATATATCAACCTCATACCTAAGAATTGTCCAGCAAGAGCGTGTGCAACAGCAATATCAACTCTATTCATTGGTATTGGCCTAGTTCCGCTTATGAACTCTACCGTACTGCCTGCACCACCATCCATAAGAATATAACCTGTTGATATTGCTTCAATACCCATATCCTTTACAATGGGTGCTGCTAGAACTTGTTCCCCAATGAGATAATGGGGATTCCTTCCAGAGATAACTGACATAAATAGCATCGCATCATAATATGAATTTAATTGTCCTATGCCTCCTGGAAACAATATAACTGGGATGTCAGATATTGATTTGATCATTTTTACTCTTTCAGTACAATTTGAATCCATAATCAAACTTCCACCAACGAAAAGAGCATCTACTCCAGAAATATTTGCATTCTCTACTCGCTTTTGAATAGAACTTTCATCTTTTCTATCTGGATCAAGAAGGACCACATAGGCAGCCCCTTTGTTTTTTATGGTTGAAAGTAGAGTATCTAAGATCAATTTATTATCCTATCAATTCCTCATAAGAAAGGAAATTCATTAATTCGTCCCTTTCATCCGGATTATTTGGACTGATTTTGATAATCCAGCCATCACCATAAGGATCATTATTAACAAGATCTGGACTATTTTCCAATTCCTCATTCAATTCTATAATAGTACCTGATACTGGTGCATATAACTCTGAAACCGTTTTAACAGCCTCTACTTCACCAAATACGTCACCTGCATTTACTTCTTGGCCAACTTTAGGAAATTCAATAAAAATGACATCACCTAACTGACCTTGGGCATAATCAGTAATACCAATCACTGCCTTATTATCTTTCAAGTTGACCCACTCATGTTCCTTGGTATAGAACAAATTGTCTGGATTATTCATCATTCTTCCTTATCTATTGCATCTTCTGGTTCATATTCAAATGTATCTAAAAAACTTGTGTCAAACACCCCTGTTTTAAATGTATCATCCTCCATGATGGCCATTTGGTAAGGTATTGTCGTCTTAGGTCCATCGATAATCGTCTCTTCAAGAGCTCTTTGCATCCTGATTATGGCACGTTCTCTATTTTTAGCATGTACAATGATCTTACCTATCATAGAATCATATTGTGTTGGTATTACATAACCTGCATATGCATGGGAGTCCACTCTAACTCCTTTGCCTCCAGGCATATGGAAACTCGTAATCTCCCCAGGAAATGGCATAAAATTCTTTGCTGGATCCTCAGCATTGATCCTGCATTCTATGGAATGACCTCTTAGTTGAAACTTATCTAATTTAGGACAAACCTCACCTGCATGCATCTTAATCTGCTGTTTAATCAGATCAACACCTGTTACCATCTCTGTAACTGGATGCTCAACTTGAATACGAGTATTCATCTCCATAAAATAAAAATTCTTTTTTCTATCCATTAAAAATTCTATGGTACCTACACCCACATAATTAACAGCTTCAGCCCCAGCAACCGCAGCGGCACCTATCTTGTTTCTAGTTTCCTCATCTACAAAAGGAGATGGTGACTCCTCAATTAATTTTTGATGTCTACGTTGTATGGAACACTCTCTTTCTCCCAAGTGTATTGCTTTTCCAAAAGAATCTGCTAATATTTGAACTTCTATGTGCCTAGGATTTTCAATAAATTTTTCTATATATATATCACCATTGCCAAATGCAGTCAATGATTCTTGATTTGCTGATTTGTATGAAGAAATTACATCACTAGCATCCGTAACCAGACGCATTCCACGTCCACCACCTCCAGCCGATGCCTTAAGCATAATAGGATATCCCATTTCATTAGCTTTTTCAAGTGCATCCTCAGGACCATCTAAGATACCATCTCCTCCTGGAACTACAGGTACACCAGCCGCTTTCATCGTTTGCTTTGCCTTTGCCTTATTCCCCATTGAATCAATAATCTCTGGGCTTGGTCCTAAAAATGAGAACCCATTTTCTTCACATATCTTTGAGAATTGTGCAGATTCTGAAAGAAAGCCATAGCCAGGGTGAACTGCATCAGCGCCGGTTATTTCACCTGCAGCTATGATTCTTGGTATATTTAGATAACTATCTTTGCTAGGTGGAGGACCAATGCACACTGCTTCATCAGCAAATTTCACATGAAGAGAATACTCATCAACCGTGGAATAGACTGCCACAGTTTTAATATTCAACTCATGGCATGCCCTGATGACACGTAAGGCTATTTCACCTCGATTGGCAATTAATACTTTCTTGAACATAATATAATATTAGGAGGGCTTAATTATAAATAATGTTTGATTATACTCTACAGCCTCTCCATTATCAACCTTCGTTTCTAAAATTGTACCATCAATTTCAGACTCAATTTCATTCATTATTTTCATTGCCTCAATGATACATAGTGTTTGACCTTTTTTTACTTTATCTCCGTTGGAAACAAAAGGGTTGTCATCTGGCGTAGGTGAAGAATAAAATGTCCCTGGCATAGGCGATAGCAGATCTTCGCCACTATGAGAATCTAATCCAACAGACTCTATTTCCGATGACTCCATTAACTTTGGCTCATCCTGAGTTTTTCTTTCTGTGATTACAGATGTGCCTGCTCCAGCATTCTCCTGAACCACTACACCTGCTTGCTTGGATACACGGAATTTCTTACCCCAAAAACTGACCTCAATTTCGTTGACATTGGAATTTTCCAATATATAAATGATTTCTTTTAACTTATCCTGCCACATAAAATTCTCCCTGTAAAATTATTCTTTAGAACGTTCTACATAATCACCAGTGCGTGTATCAATCCTTAGTCTCTCCCCCTCATTAATAAAAAGAGGTACGTTTAATGTATATCCTGTCTCTAAGGTCGCTGGTTTACTAGCGCCTGTTGCTGTATTTCCCTTGAACCCCGGTTCTGTTTCCGTGACCTCAAGAACCACATGGGAGGGTAACCGGATATCCAATACTTCAGATCCATCAAACAATAAATCAACGTTCATCCCAGCAGTTAAAAAATATTTTCCATCACCTACAGATTCAGATGCAATATTTAATTGATCGTATGTTTCATTGTCCATAAAAACAAACGATTCGTTATCCTCATACAGAAATTGCATTTCCTTTGCCTCAACCCTTATAAATTTCAGTTTATGTCCAGAATTAAAGGTTTCATCGATAATTTTTCCAGATTGTATGTCTTTTAGTTTTGTTCTTACGAATGCTCCTCCTTTTCCAGGCTTTACATGTTGGAATTCAACTACTTTCATTCTTTTTGATTTGTGCAATATTACTGCACCATTACGTATGTCTGCTGTTGTTGCCATTAAATATCCTAAAATATTGGAAAGTTAATTTACTGAAGTTACTATATAGCCTTATCTGTTCAAATGAGTTGACCAATTTAAGATGTACAACTTCATATTTTATCAATCAAGGTTTTAATTTTCTTTTTATCTTCAATCATTTTTTCAGGTTCCGGAATATTTTGAGCATATTTCACTTTATCTGAGTTATGTAAAAAGGTTATCAATTCAGAAAAGTAACTTTTATTTATTTTCAAAATGTCTATTGAAGCCTCTATTTCTTCAGTATTCATTTCAAGAGTACGTATAAAGTATTTTGTTTCAATATACTCTCTTATTATATGTGAGAGTGTTGAATAATATTCTTTTGTCAGTACTGAATTATCTAATTCTGATAACCGCCTAGATGCTCGCTCAGTAGGAGATTCCAAAATAGAATAATCTATTTTTTCATAGTTAGATGCTTGTCTACGACCCCAGATCCAAACCATACCAATAAATGATAGTAAGAGGGATATGCATAATAAAACTTGTTTTAATGGAAATACATTTTTGACAGGTACTGGGCCCTTTATTTCTATGAATTCATTTTTCTTTCCTGAATCCAATATTGAGAATATTGCAATTTCAATTGGGTCAACATAAAAAACATAATCTA
>CAYZJY010000098.1:0-6215 GCA_964478995.1 uncultured bacterium | reverse complement strand
ATGTATCCCGTTCAAGGTCTAATCCACTTATGATCACATTATCAATGCTATCTGTTTGATACCAATCTTGGATGTTCACGGTATCATTATTAGTACCAATAGACAACTCGAAATGATCAATGCCTACATTATCTGAGAACCCTTCCCATGAATACTCCAATGATGTTGAGTCCGGAGTATAGTCCATCTCAAGTATCCATTGTCCATCATCGATGGATCCTGAAATTGGTAACTCAGTATCAACATATACACCATTTCCCCAAATTGTATCCGAATAATTACCAGTGGAGTCTCTTGCAAACGCTGCTCCATAATAGATATTGTTATTTTCAAGTCCAAGACCATTCCACCCGCCATAGTTATTTGTTCCACCTATTGTCCAATCCATGATATCAGTAGCGTTGGACTCAGATCCAAGTGCATAATATGTTTCCCTTATGCCAGAGATAGTATCTATATGGTCCCAATACAATGTAATGGTATCTGAATTATTGTAGTAAGTCAGATCTAGATTATTTGCACCTTCCAAGAGAGAATTAATTGAGGGCCTAGTATTATCTATGCCCACTGTTGTTCCATCCGTTGTTTCAGTAATGATCACTCCTTGGTTTCCAGCTGTATCTGTATATGCAATATCAAATGAGATCAGACCAATAGAGTCAGTGGAGTCCACCACATGTTTACTAATGTGCATGGTACCATTTTCACTTCCATTTACAATAACAGTGTCATTAGATATTATCGAGGTGACAATATCCAAACCTTCACTTGAAATTGCGGTAAGAGTAATGGTGTCAGATATGGTTGCCCAATTATCACTCAGAACATTATTTGTAACCATGTTTACAGAATCCAAAATTGGCAAGACCTCATCAATATGAATAATTGTACCATCTGAAGAACCTAGGGTCTCATTACCAGCCTTATCTATGATCTTGGTTGTAAACTGAGAGTTTGAATTTTCTGCATAACCATTGACTGATCCAAAGTCATCTCTAGATATTTTCAAAATTTCATACCCTGTTCCTGGAAGATCCAAGATCTCGATCTCGCCACCAGCATCGATAAACTCATTATCTTCAAACTTGACCATTGGCTGAAAAGAACCTCCAACCAGTGATTCATCATCTAGTGAGATCGGTGTTTTAAGGACAATTGAATCATTCGATGAGTTCCAATAACCTAAAACTACATTTCCACCTAAAACGTAAACACTATCTATGTCAAATGCCATTGGAGGGGTAATGTCATACAATACATCTGTCTCATCAGTAGTTGAAGAAACACAATCTCCAGCATTACCTACAAGATCAGCAAAACAGATCTGAAATGGTACATACCCTTCTGCTTCACTCCCTTGTAGAATGTACCAAGAACGATATGTGGATGGCAGTTCACTAATAAAAATTGTATCTACATCTGTCCCTGCTATTGTAATGGTAATGCTACCTAAAGTCTCACTTGGCTCAAAATCTAAAATCAAAGTATCTCCAATAATGGCAAGAGATGAATCATTGGAGTTTGTTGAAATAAAGGAAACTGTATTTAATGTTGGTCTCGTCCCATCAAACCAAACAAATGAGCCATCACTGGTTTCTGTTACCTCTCCTGTCGAATTACAAGCAGAATCTTCCATGGTGATTGAAAAGTTTATAAACCCATCTTCACCTTCTTCAATTAATTCACGAACTGCAATGAATTCAAGTCCATTTTGATTGGGTACAACATTCGAACCTGCAATAAGAACTTGTAAACTTCCTTGTGCCTCCGATGCAGTGAAAAATAATGAATCTATGTCACCAATTGCAGCTGAGTCTATCCTTGAATTATTTGATGAAACTCTAATATCTGTTAATGTGGGTGCTGTTTTATCAAATCTAACAATCGTTCCATCTGTTGTTGAACTCGCACTTGGCCCTATTGCTCCACCCAAGTCTGTATATTCTATGCTAAAGGATATACTCCCTTCCTCGTCATCCCCATCCATCACATGAAATCCTCGATAGTTAGCGGCTCCATCATCTATGTAATCTGAGACGTTTCCTGCAATTAAGATATCCAAATTATCCAATGCTTCATTTGCTGAAAATTTTACATATACCGTATCTCCAATTTTTGACCATGTTGTATCGCAATTATTTGAATACATTGATGCCATTAATATTTCTGGAGGCACAATGTCGTGGTTAACATAACTATCATCCAAAGTATTTGTAACCTGTAGACCTTGGTTCGATGCTCTATCCTGAAAATCGATTGTAAATGGCAAAATACCGCCCGGTTCATCGCCAGACAAGTTGAGGGTGGCAACATAGTTATCTCCATCCTCTGTTAATGTAACATTTTCATTTGCAATGGTAACTATAATGGAATCCATTAATAAGGGCTCTTCAGGAACAAATGTAAGTATGACATCATCTCCAGCTATGGCGATTGAAGTATTATTTTCATTATTTGACCGAATATTTACTTGAGAAAGAGTAGGTGGTGTTCTATCAAATATGACACTAGAGGAATTGGTTGTTTCAATAATGGGATCACTTTCAATCCCTACTGAATCGGTAACTAATACCTCAAAAAACAGTTGTCCTTCAATATCAGTTTCTATCATTTGGTATTGCGCCAAATATTTTTCAGAACCAAGATCGCTTATGGTCATTTCTTGTTCGACAATGCTTGCTGCTTGAGCGATCAATAATTCATCAGCAATGAATACCAAAGATATCAAATCACCAATCTTGGCCCATGTAGAATCTGGATTATTTGATGAAATTCTGACCAGATTCAATGTAGGCTTTGTATTATCGAATGTTACTGTTGAACCATCAGTGGTTACTGTAGTCCCATCATTTGGATTTCCCGATACATCAAGGATTCCCTCTATCTCAAAAGGGATGATCCCATCCGAATCACCATCTTGCATGACATAATTGCCAGTCCATTTATCATTACCCATGTCAGATACATCTGCATTTTCATCTGAAATTGTGATTGTAGGAGTTTGGATGGACTCATCGCTTATTAGGGTTAAAGTGATCTCATGCCCAACTGTCGCAAGTGTAGTGTCGGAAAAATTAGACCGATATGATACATAGTTTATGGATGGAAGAGTTTGATCTATTACTAATCTATTTGTGCTTTCAGTTCCTTCTTTTTCATTTCCTGGGCGATCCATGATAATTGTTTTGAACCTAATCGTATCTCCTTCAGAAAAACCCGTTATGGATTCTACCTGAGTATCTGCCAGAGAAAGTGATTTATCAGTGCCTACATCACTATTATTTATTGCAAAGAGGCCTCCAACCTGTTCCCATGCATTAGGACCTATTTTTCCCAAAACCTTGATCTCTCCATTGATAAGGGTGGTATCATTGTCAACAATTGCTACTATTATGTTTATGCCAGTATTTGTCGAGTTCCAGATATTTTCTAATTCATTACCACCAGTTGAAGATACGGTTCCAGTATTAAAATCTTCTGGTGGCGTCTTGTCAAAAACAACCCAACTTGCGTTTGTTGTATTGGTCACTTCTAGGCCTGAATTCCCGGCAGAATCGGAGAAACTCATGTTAAAGACAACTGGACCTTCCGTATCAGTATCCAAAAAAGAGTAAACAGAATTAAACTCTACATTGCTTATGTCTGAAATTGTGGCTGATTGATCTTGAATGGTTGTTGCTCTACTGAGAATAACCTCAGATGCTATTGCATTTAAAGTAACCTGGTCACCTACCTTGGCCCATTGTGTATTTTCATTATTTGATATTATGGTGACTTGATCTAATATGGGTAATGTCCGATCATAATTTACCACCATGGCCCCTGCTCCAATTGCACCACCAGCATATGTCCCACTATTGCCTAAATAGTCAGTAACAATTGATTGAAGTGTATTTACTTCGCCTTCTGGCTCTGTTCCCAACATTGTATATGATATTTGAAATTGCTCACTACCCGCATCTGTCTCATCACCGTCATTACCATCTATCGTAACTTGCGGGATATTAACATCCTCATCATAGGTCATTGATATGGTCAATTCATCACCTGTCTTTGCCAAATGAGTAAATGTATTGTTGGATACCATGCTCACTAATATTGGATCATTGGCTTCGATGTCAATTTCTAATGTAGTGTTGCTCGTATTGCCATCAGCAAAGTTCCCTGCTTGATCGAAAAGTCGTGCAGAAAAGGATGCTTGAAGCTCATGGGCAAAGTCTTGGATTCCCTCAAATTGATCTGAAGATGCTGTCAAGGAAATTGTCCCTGCATCTGCATGGTCTTGGGTGATCACTATTTGATCTCCAATTAGTTCCATGGTATTATCCAAAACCTTACTTCGTAATTGGAATTGCGATCCAACAATTGAATTGGGGTCCAATACATTTTCTTGAAAAAGGAATGGAGAATCTTGCACCCACTCTGCTCCATTTTGGAGACTAGCGGAGTTATTCAATGTTGAAAGATCTATTGAACTCGTGGCTGGAGCACCTTCGTCAAATCTCCAATAGCCAATAAGTCCATTCTCATCGCCATTTAATGCAACACCCTTATATGATTTGATCTGATTTTCATCTCTTGCAACATTCCATAATCTGACCTCATCTATCTTCCCATCGAAAAATTTTGTTTGGGTCTTATCAAAAGAACCCAATACAAAATCGCCTGTAAATCCACCCCAATCCACTGGACCTTCATAGTCATTTTTAGAGTCAACTGGGATTCCATCCCTATATAATGTAAGGTTTCCATTCTGAAATCTAACTGCAAAGTGTACCCATGTATTAACTGGTGCAGAAGCAACGACATGGTCTATGTCCTCATTTTCACTTTCATCCGTGCCAGTAGTTTTCAAGTAGAACCTCCAACCCCCAGAATAGAGGAAGAAACCAAATCCACGTTGGTGGCTGTTTCCATAATCGCCAAAATCCAGAAAACCTTGGTGATTTTGAGCGCTATTCACATTGATGTATGTCTCAACTGTGAATTCATTTGATACAAGATAGTCGTTATTGGATGGAATTATGACCTGACCGTTATTTCCCATGAATGAGATTGAATTACCCACATTATAATCAAATGCGATGACAGTGGTATCATTTGGGACTAAGGCATCAACTTGGACCTGCGTATCCGTTGAACTCCATATTGCAGGATGGGAGTCATCGCCAATTGAGATAACATTATCCGTAATAGTTGGCGAGACAGGACCTGTTACATCTACTAGAACATTTGTATCATCGGTGGTATTTCTACAAGTTGGACCAGCGATCCCACCAGATGAAAAGTCAATCAAAAATGAAATGGGACCGTCTGTTGCATCTTCTGGAACTGTATACTCTGCAACATAATCAAGACCTGACGGATTTGAGATTGGAACTTCTGTAGAATTTATCAATACAAATGGAGATCCCGCATCAGGGCCATTAGGCAATGTGAATGAAAGTGAGACAATGTCTCCTGGTATTGCTTTTTGGTTATCATCGGCATTATTTGATGCTATTGTGGCATTTGTTATGGAGGGGATGACATCAATTTGAACATCATCGACATGCCAATTATCAATGTAATAGGAATTGGTCCCATAGGTTTCCCATCTCAATTGCAAGGTCTGCTCCATGGATACATAGAATGTTTCTGTCCTTGGGTTAATATCCACCGTGCCTCCACCTGCACTTATTTCATAGTTTAATGCAGTTACCCAAGCCTCTCCGTCACTACTATATTCAATGTTCATTCCATTATAATGTCCAGAAGGTGAAGGATAGCCATCAAGCGCAATTTGAAATCGAACCATTACATTTGTCTCAGTTTCTACATTGATTTGAGGAGAATATAAATAATGACCTTCATAGGGATTATTAAATGTATTAGGCTGTGATGGATTCCATTTATAGGTTGGCGAAGGTGGATGATTATTAAACTCTGAAGGACTAGATGAAATATCCCACTGACCTGTATTATTAGGATAACTATCTGGTATGAATGCCCAACCAGCAGGAAGATTGTTTGAATCATCAAATGATTCATTCAGAAGATTTTGCCCAAAGCAAAACGATAAAAATAAAAATTGTAGTATATACTTTTTCATAATTCTCTTTTGAATCTAACAATCACCCTACAAAGAAAAAACCCCACGAATATGAGGTTTATTCAAATCCTTAGTTCCTCACTTATCATTTTTCGAATTTTTGTAACTCTTTTAACAATATCCA
>CAYZJY010000097.1:0-6280 GCA_964478995.1 uncultured bacterium | reverse complement strand
TCTCAGTTGTCTGGCTCTTCGTTGGTCTCGCTGGGGCGCTATCCGCCCACAAAGACACGCTCAGGGCCATAACAATCATCATTGCTATCGCTTTTCGCATTTAAACCTCCAAGGTTTGTTTATGTTTATTTACTTTTTATGTACGGTAGGTATGTAGAGTGCACTTATAAGGAACAGATCAGTAAACTATCTTATCCAAGGCATGCCTAATATAAGCATACATAAAAAGAGAGCACAAGTAATAATCAACGATCTTGCAAAAAAATTTCATGGCCTTGGTCGATCAATGGCAAACGAATTAAAAACTTGTTCCATGTAAAAAAAAAGGAGCATGAATGCTCCTTTTTACATATAGTGGTAATAGGACCGATCATCCCAGATATCTACGTAGGTTCTTACTCCTCGATCTATGACGAAGACGCTGTATCGCCTTTTCTTTGATCTGACGCACACGCTCACGTGTCAGGTCAAATTCTTCTCCTATCTCATTTAAGGTCATTGCGCTATCTCTATTGATGCCAAAATACATTTCAAGTACCACTCGCTCACGCTCTGACAGGGTCTCTAGAGCGCCATTGACCTCCTCGCTCATGGACTCCATCATGATCTTCGCCTCAGGCTCTTCGGCCTCTGCATCTTCTATGATATCAAGGAGACTACTGTTCTCTCCTTCTTGAAAAGGAGAATTTAATGAACTATGCCTACGAGAATATTGCATCGCCATTAGAACCTCATCTCCGCTCATCTCAAGTTGTGCACCTATCTCATCTCCCTTAGGCTGACGCTCTACCTCAGCCTCCAGTTTCTCAGCGGCCCTTGTGATCTTGGTGATCGTACCGACTCGATTAAGTGGTAGGCGAATGAGCCTTGACTGTTCTGCAAGCGCTTGCAGAATGGACTGACGGATCCACCACACCGCATAGGATATGAACTTGAAACCACGGGTATGGTCAAAACGTTTGGCTGCCTTGATCAGGCCCATGTTACCTTCATTGATTATGTCAGCAAGGGATAGCCCATTACCTTGATATTTTTTTGCAACAGATACGACAAATCTTAGGTTAGCCTCTACGAGTTCTTTCATCGCCCTCTCATCACCGTTTTGTATCCTGATCGCCAATTCAACCTCACGCTCTGGAGGCAAGGGATTGAACCTACCGATCTCAGCAAGATACATGCTGATACTCCCGCTTGATACCTTACTGGGCTTACCCTTTTTCTTAGGCGGGTCTTTTACCTCTGCTGCCTTGGTTGCAGCCTCGGGCTTATCTTGTTCTTTTTCTTTGGATTTCTTGGTCTTTGCCAATGAATGACTCCCCTGTTCAAAATTGTTTAATGGTCTTGGATAAAGCCGGCGAATTTATATCAACTTTTCTATTTTATGAATAGAATCTTCTGAGTTTCTTCAATTTTTCTTGTACCCGCTCTTATGAAATATGTTCCTGAGGCCAAGTTGACCGGAGGCCTCCACTCGACTCTAACCTTATCATTTATTGGACCGAGAACATCAAACTGATCTACCTTTTCCCCCATTATGGAGTAGATGGACACATGGATGTCACTGGCAACCAGGCCGTCTAACATGAAGGCAATGGCACCGTTGAAGGGATTGGGATAAGCAGGCAGCATCCTGAAGTATGATGGGACCAAAACCGTCTCATCATCTAGGTTATTGGTGATGAAGTCAGGATAACGCGTTAGGCTGTCTGAACCAATGATGACCAATTCTTGATGATCGATCCCTTGCCATTGTGAGCCATCAGTGCTTGGTGGTTGGGTCATTACAGAATAATACTCTGGATATTCATTAATGAACAGACCATTGCTTCCGCCAAACACCATCAAGGATGCACCATCAGAAAAAATGAGGTTCAACTGACCTGCACTGATGCCTGAATTGATGAGGTCTGACATGGCCAGTTTAAACCCTTCAATCATGTCTTGCTCATCATCAATTCTTTTCATGACAAATAATAGGATCAGTTCAGAGTCAACAACATTACCCCAACCCATGCTTTTCCAATCTCCTCCACCAAATGTTTGTGGAGGATGCAATTCCAACCATGAAGGATCAGATCCATAATTGGTAATAAGATCATGTAGCAGGCCTTTGTCTACGGTACCATTATGGATAAGCGAGTAGGACACGCCATTATCATGAAACATCCATGGGTGAGGGTTCGGTATGGAGTTCAGACCTGATGTGGCAACTCTGAGGTGCCCAATGCCTATTCTCCCAAGGTCCTCATCCAATAGGGTCTCAACTGTCTCCCAGTATAGCGTGGAATCATTGGTCGCTGGATCGGCAGAACGGCAAAGAGGAACAATGTTTCCTTGGTAGTTATCACTATAACTTAAAAGAGACCAGCCATCAAGCATGGCCTGAGATTGATGGTAGAATGAGGTCAACTGTCCATCCAGCACAGACCTTCCCTCACTGGTCAAGGTTGGCAATGTGATCTCCGACTTTGTACAGACCGCCCATAATTTGCAAGCGTTCAATGGCTGCAGCACCATGATGGTAATTAAGAATAATTTAAGTCCCATGGCCAATGCATTGGATCGACCATCATGGCGCGTATTTGAGAAATCAATTCGCATTGGACTCAATGTATTGTTCGACATGTCTTTCAAGAATATCCAGAGGGACGGCACCATCTCCCAGAATCACATCATGGAAATCACGAATATTAAAATTCGCCCCCATCGCCTGCTCTGCCCTCTTCCGAAGATCACGAATTCTCAATTCACCTATCTTATAGGCAAGAGCCTGGCCAGGCCAGGCAATGTAACGGTCTATCTCGACCTTGATGTCATTACCTGTCTTTGCTGTGTTTTTTGACATGTAATTGATGGCATCAGATCTGGTCCATCCAAGAGCATGCATGCCTGTATCTACCACAAGCCTACAAGCGCGCCACATCTCATAGGTCAATTGTCCAAACTTACTATATGGGTCTTCATAGAACCCCATCTCCTCTGCTAATTTTTCTGAATACAGTCCCCATCCTTCAACAAATGACGTGTAGCCCCCATGCCGCCTGAACATTGGGATATCCTCTAACTCCTGGGCCAATGATATCTGTAAATGATGCCCAGGTACCGCTTCATGTATCGATAATGCCTCCATCTCATACTTCGGTCGGGTATCAAGTTGATATGTATTGGCCATGAAATATCCTGATCGTCCTGCCCTTTGACTTCCAGGATAGTAGTAGGCTGTAGGGGACGCAGGTGCTTGGTAATCGGGTATTGCCTTGACACCATAAGGTAGCCTGGGTAGTCTGCCAAAGAATTTTGGAAGTTGTGCATCTGCCTTTTTACATATGGCTCGATAAGCATCTAGCAGTTCATCTTCAGATTCAAAATAGAACTCTGGGCTCGTTCTAAGAAAGGTCAAGAATTCTTCAAAACTTCCATTAAAGCCAGACTCTTCGATCACAACCATCATCTCAGATTTTATTCTTGCAACTTCTTTAACGCCAATATCGTGTATCTCTTGTGCCGTCATGTCCGTCGTGGTATAGCCCCTGATCTGGTATCTATAATATTCATCACCACTAGGGAAATCAGCACAGGCTATGGACTCTCTGCAATTTGGCAGGTAATCCTCTAAGAAAAATGATAAAAGTGATCGATAAGATGGATATACATCACTCTCAATAACATCTCTCAACTCATCTGACAATCTCTTTTGATCTTCGGGTGATATGGAATCATGAAAATCAATGAAAGGTTGAAATAATGGTGAATCCTCTACTGGGGTCTCAAACTGCACCCTGATCTGCTCTGGGACCGCTTGAAGAACGATCTTTGGTGGAACCCATCCACTATCCACACCTCTTTTCATGAGATCGATGGTCTGAACTACCTTTGTTGGAAAGGCCCTCATTCTTGCAACATAGTTCTCGTAGTCCATCAAGGTCTTGAACGGCATGTAATTGGACATGCCAGCAAATCCAATTTGAATACCACCCATTTGATCAATGGGCATGAGGTAGGATAGATATTTGAACCCCTCTATGCCATGGGTTAGATCCTTGAGATATAGATCATGGTTTAGTTGGTCATCATTGGACAACTTTGATCGGTCTATGTCCTCTACCTTTTTGAGGAGATCCATTGTCTCATTCTGGCGATCAATGATGGTCTGGTATGAGGCATCATTCAATTGGTCATTAAATCGATTGTCTCCTAATTGTGTTGCCCACTCTGGGTAGCGTTCTATCCCTTTTTTCCACTCATCGTCCAACAAATCATGGAATCTCGTTGTATCAGTGTTGGGAGACATTTCTGTTTTTATATTTGATGAACAAGATAAAAATATGAATACTGCTACAAGGCAAAGGTTCCGCATTGGGGTTAGAACTCTAGACTGATCGAATAACCTTCAATATTCTTAAAGACGCCAAAATCAGTAAAGACATAGTCAATGTGGATGATCGGTCCTCTTGGAATTTGATACTTGATCCCACCTCCAAATGACAATCCCTGTTCGGGTCCAATTCCCTGGGTTCCCTCTCCATCCTTGAACTTGAGTTCATAAAGCGTATGCGACTTTCCAATCCTTAGAAAGACCATGTCCATGGCACTATATTCGATTCCCATGTTCAAATATTCAGGATTATTATTGGGATGGATCGCATCCACCGCCACAAGACACTTCATGTTCTGGGCAAAGGTAAATTCACGGCTTAGGCCAAATCTAAACATCAGAGGAAGAGGCCACTTTGATGTACCCAAACTGCCATCGATCCTGTCATTGTTCCCATATATGTTTTCATCTACATCAATGTCAACCAGAGTATTAACTCCCTCCATGCCGAGTTTTCCTCCAAAATTGGATATGCTCATTCCTATTCTTAGATCTCTCTTTGTTATGAATAGGGTCCCTATGTCAACAGCAACACCCTGAGCACTCATCTGCCAGATCGATTCCTGTATGAATTTCGTCTTCACACCAAACGAAAATCGGTCTGTAAGTTTTTTTGCAAATGCGATCCCCATTGCAATATTGCCGGCATCAAATTTTTGACCATATTCATTGGGCTCGGGATCCTGGACAGTCCTGACCATCATCTCATCCATGGTTACCGCTGTAAAGGAAAGCCCTAGAGTACCAAAGGTCCCTAATGGGACAATGGCCGTATTATAGTAAAACTCTGTCTCAACTAACCATGGTGAATAAAATGACTGGATCTCAGGCTTGGATACATTCACGATTCCAGCAGGGTTCCAATAGAGCGAACTAGCGTCATTGGCTACAGAGACAAATGCACTACCCATTCCCAGCGCCCTCGCACCTGGCCCTATTTCAAGAAATGCTGCAGATGTTGTAGCAACATTATTCTGACAAAATAAAAATGTCAATGAGATAGAAATAGTGGCAATGGATCTTTTCATCATTTGATCACCGCAAACTTTCCTGTATGTTCTCCAATGCCAGGTGCATCAACATGATATAGATACACTCCATAGGCAATCTCAAGATTATCTTTTGAAAGTAGGTTCCAAGACTCGGTCCCATTCTCATAGACATCATTATGGTGGATCGTTGTGACCAAATAACCAGAGAGGGTGAATATCTTGATCGTACACTCATTGGGGAGATTGATGAAATCGATCTTCCTGGGTCCCCTGCCTGATTGGTATTGGTGGCGTGGCTCCCAAGATGCAGCAACAACGTAAGGGTTGGGGACAACTGCAATATTATCTAGGTATGCTGCAGCAGTATCTGCATTTATGCTAGAAGCAGATGTCGTAAAACCATAAAGGTCGGCCATGGAGAATGGACGGTCTATCTCAATGTGAAAAATATCTCCAGCAACGGGATCGACAACCTGATTTTGGGGAAGAGAATCAACACTTATTACTGTTGTCTCTGAAAAAGTGGTATCATCTCCAACAATAGTCGTATCATAGATTATTGTTTCAGTAATTACCGTTGGATGCCCAAAGCGAATTGAGATCAGTGGCCCATCAGCAACGGCCGCATAGGGACGAATGGATATGGATTCATCGGAATCCCAATCACCATCACCATTGAAATCTGAAATTCGAAAAGGTGGCTCATCATCATGGGTTACATTTTTTACTCTGAATGGAACTATGGTGCCATAGGGGTCAACGGTCACTGAATCCCCTAGATCGCCTTCAAATTGCAGTTCAAAGTCTGCAGGATAGAACCTCGATACACTCATTGCTATTAAATCATAATTACATTCTCCGACTATCCATCTCGTTGAATCCTCATTCAGATCATATTCCTTATCCTTTACTA
>CAYZJY010000096.1:3268-6372 GCA_964478995.1 uncultured bacterium | reverse complement strand
AGGCTCTTTTATTTCAAAGAAAAGCAGGGTTGCTGCATCAAGTCGAGAGTATTTTTTCCCCTTCCAATGAAGGGGCTCTACTGGATATGCAGTAGTATTGCACCATTGATCATTTTTTTCAATCAGATTTAGCAATTTTTCAGGATCAGATAAAGTTTGAATTGGGATATTATCCAATGTCTCTTGTCTGTTGCACCAACGTGCAAAGAATAATGCATGAATCAGAGTTTCTAGGTTATTTTCTAGATTTTTTGCAAAGTTTAAAATGGCCTTACTGCCTCTGTCGTCTTCTCTAAAAACGTTCAGAAAACGAGCTCGTCTAAAGATTGGGTCATCTGTCCACGGAGCAGATAGTCCTTGCTCTCTTTTTTTTCTTATTTTTTCTCGCTCAAAACAAAAATCAAAAAAGGCTTTCACAGGATCCTTTAAAACCAGACCATCAAGAGATTGTGCATATGGGTTATAAGTCTTATTCATATAATTGTTAATTTCAGTCAAAATGAAAAATTGTTTTTTATAATTTATGTTAAAAATTAAGAAAATGAGATATCTAATCATTTCGATTATAAGTCTTTCAACTCTTGTAGGACAAAAATCGAACCAGTCTAATCCTATTTCAGAAAATCAAATTGGAATCGCATCTGGAATCTTTGTCAATTATGGTAATGCTGGTACAGAGGTAGATGGTTACTTTGAGGTGCAAACCAGAAGTGGATTATTCCTTGAGTCTTCCGGTATTAGCCAATTAGGTGAAAATACTACATTAAATACCTCAATTGGCATAATGTATGAGGGTTCTCCAGGGCTACTTATGGGTGGAGGTTATTCTAATTATCTAGAAATCAATAATGAAGAACTACATGAGGCCTTTATTGGTTTGAGTTCCAATTTGATCTCAGGAGTGGCCTTTATTGGATTAGGGAGTGAGTTATCGCCAAATTATCTCACTACATTTAATTTAAATTCTATTTTCCCGAATCTTATCTTTGATTCATCGGTGATGCTTATAATGAGCAAGCAAATAAATGAATTTGGTCATGACATTTTTTTTAATATGTCAAAGACATTTGGTTCTGGTTTATCTTTTGGCTATACAATCTCAAGTGAGCGATATGAGGCTGAAAAAAATTATAACAAACAAGGCTATTCGAAAAAATCTAAAATCCCAGTGACTGCTCAAGGGACATTCATCTCATTATTCATTGGATGGACGTTTTAAATGATTGTTTAGTTAGGATATGATTTGTCCATAATCATCTAATTTGGGATACTTAGCGGATTTTTTTCTGAAGACCAATGCCACCTCAGGATAGGAGAATTCAAATAATAGTTTATGATATGCTTCTTTGGTTAGTCTTGTCGATTCATATAATCCTGCTTTAAGTCTTTGCCGTTGCATTTCATAAAGGATAACAGCATTGGCAACGGAAACATTTAGACTATCCACCATACCATTTATTGGTATTTTGACCTCTTGACTAGCATAATCAACTGAATTATCTGATAGTCCATCTAATTCTGCACCAAGGACAATGGTGCAGGATTCTGTGTAATCCACCTCACGAAAGTCCACTGCCTTTTTACTGTTGTTTGCAACAAAGATGTTATGACCTTTTTTTTTCAAGGATTGATAGAGTCTAGTTAGGTCATTGTGCACATCTACCTTTACCCAATGATTTGAACCACTAGCAGCCTTCAGATTTACCCCTATTTGATCATTCTTTGATCTTGCATGAATAGTACCAATTCCTGTTGCATCGCATGACCTGAGAATGGCAGCAAGATTATGAGGTTTATGCACATTATCTAGAATTACTGTGACGTCAGGCTGACGTTTTTTTAAGACATTTTTGATTTTTTCAAATCGTTCTGGTGTCATGATGAATATTAAATTCTATTAATGAAAATCTCATCTGAATCTATAAAGAAAAAGGCAATTGAATTGGGCTTTCAAAAAGCAGGGATAGCCGAAGCAGGAGAGACCTTGGTTGAAAAGAGCAACCTAGAGGCTTGGTTAAGGAAAGGTAACCATGCCAGTATGAAATGGATGGAGAAGAGGAAAGATGAGCGTGGTAACATACATTCCTATTTTCCTGAGGCTAGGTCTATCATATCTGTTGGAATGAATTATTATGTTGGTAAGGATCAAGATGACCTTGCGTCAGACTTTAAATTCTCTAACTATGCTTGGGGAGACGATTATCACATTATTTTAAAAGAAAAACTCTTTGCTTTGTTGAAATGGATAAAGGAAAGCTATCCTGATACGAAAGGTATTGTCTGTGTTGATACCTCGCCTGTCATGGATAAGGTTTGGGCACAGAGAGGAGGGCTGGGATGGATTGGCAAACATACAAATCTCATTACAAAAGATTACGGAAGTTGGGTATTCCTTGGAGAATTAATTTTAGATATAGACCTAAACTATGATCATTCATTTGATGAGGATCTTTGTGGTACGTGCATGGCATGCATTGAGGCATGTCCAACTCAAGCGCTGAATGAATACAAGATAGATGCAGGAAAATGCATCTCATACCTAACGATTGAACATCGAGGCGTTTTTGAAGATGGTCGATCAGAATTACATGATTGGATCTATGGTTGTGATGTTTGTCAGGAGGTCTGTCCTTGGAACCAAAAGTTCTCAGTGACTACAGACGCAGATGGATTCCAACCTCGCGAAGAAATATTTAAGTTTAATAATATGGATTGGAATCAAATAGATGAGGAAGATTTTCGTAAAATATTCAAACATTCAGCAGTAAAGAGGACCAAGTATCTAGGATTAAAAAGGAACATAAATCAAAAAGGGAGTTTGGATAAGTAGAATTGAAATTTGGTTTGCGAACAAATTACAATTCTATTGGTGGTTTAGTATTCTTTAATGGTTATGGTACCACCATGAGCCTCTAGATTTATTGGGATGGTACCTTCTTTTATTTTTCTTGTCCCAATGACCTTGTCATAAAATGTAGAAATATTTAAGGGCATTTCAGAATTAAGATCCTTGTAGGATGTCGACTGATACACTGTGCTTTTGATATTGCCAGGTAGCCCTTTGGGAATATCTAGCCTAATATCGCCTGAGTGGGTCTCCAAGT
>CAYZJY010000096.1:0-3168 GCA_964478995.1 uncultured bacterium | reverse complement strand
TTAAAGTTTATTTGGCCACTTATTTCATCACATTCTATTAAGCCACCTGATGCATTACAACTAACCTCTCTCCCTTGAATGCGTAATAGGCTAATTTTACCACCACTGGTTTGAGAACTTATTTTACCACTAAGGTCAACCATGTAAATATCTCCACCTATGGAAGATGAAGACAATTCTCCCTTTGATGTTGATATTTTTATGTCTCCACCATATGAATGTCCACGAAAAACCCCATCAAAATCGCTTATGTCCATATCTCCACCGTTAGTCTTTGCCTCAATACGCCCTATGTGATTTTTAATAAATATATCACCCCCTAGAGTTTCCAGTATTGATTCACCTTTGATTCCATTGACATGTATGTCTCCACCAAGAAGTTGACAATTTAAAATCACATGTTTAGGCAAGTGGATTTCAATAATTTTTTCAATTTTTATATCCTTTGGTAATGTCGGTGTTCCAATGATTTTGATATTTTCTTCATCTTCTAGATGTGTTACAATGGTCTTTGAGAGTTTGTGCGCATTTTGAACATCCAACTCAGGTATCTCAAACGCGATATTGGTTATCGTTATCTTGGCACCTGACCCCTCATGGCCTATTATGGTAACTTGACCTGATAAGTTATTTATCTCTATTGTGTAGGAGCCATCATCAGGCAATGCATCAAACCGATATGTTTGCATTACCCTTGTTAACGAACGCCCATCCTTTTTTATCCTATCAGACTGCTCCTGAGCACTGATAAATAGCACTAGAACTAAAGTGATAGAAGTTATTTTTTTTAATAAGACCATTGTTTATATCAACTATTTATACTTTAATCATAAAAAAAAAAGCCCCCTTTTGGGAGCTTTTTTAATTAATAAATTGAATAAAATTATAGTCCAGTTTCAGATACAGTTTTCTTTACAGCGTCTAGTGTGTTATTTAATTCATTTTTTTCATCATCTGTCAATGTGAATTCAAGAATTTTTTCAACTCCATTTGAGCCAATGACAGTCGGTACACCAATAAAATAACCATCAATTCCAAATTCGCCTTCACATAGAGAAGCACATGGAATAACACGTTTTTTATCTCTAACATAGGATTCAGCCATCTCAATTGCAGATTGAGCAGGGGCATAGAATGCAGAGCCATTACCAAATAATTTTACAATTTCACCACCTGCAACTCGTGTTCTGTCCTCTATTTCCTTTAGCCTATCTGGTTTGATCAGATCAGTAACGGGAACCCCTCCAACCGTTGCAAGCCTTGATATCGGGACCATGGTATCACCATGCCCACCAAGGACCATGCAGGTCACATCCTTTACAGAGTAGCCAGTCTCCATGGCTATGAAGGTACGAAAACGTGCACTGTCCAGTGCTCCAGCCATTCCAACTACCTGATTTTTAGGGAACCCCGATACCTTATGGAAAGCATAGACCATCGCATCTAATGGATTTGAGATTACAATGACAAATGCATTAGGTGCTTGTTCTTTGATATTACTTGCGACATCTTTCATTATGCCGAGATTGATACCGAGTAGGTCTTCTCGATCCATGCCCGGTTTTCTGGGTATGCCTGCAGTGATTATGAAGACATCTGTATCTTTTGTGTCTTTCCAATTCGATGTACCTACAATATTTGAATCATGTCCATCATGAGGACGAAGTTGCATGAGGTCAAGTGCTTTACCTTTTACCATGCCTTCTGAATTTGGAATATCAAAGATGATCACATCGCCTAATTCTTTTTGCGCAGCAAGTAGTGCCAGATTTCCCCCAATTTGGCCACCACCAATTAGTGTGATCTTTTTTCGTCCCATATTATTGTTCTTCTGTTGTTTACAAAGTCCGTTTTTGGGCTATTAGAGTTTATTTAGTCAGAAACAACAGTAACGATTTTTCTGTCGCGCCCTTTTTTCCCAAAGCGAACAATACCATCTGCAGTTGCAAAGAGTGAGTCATCATTGGCACGTTTTACATTCATTCCAGGATGTATTTTAGTTCCTCTCTGCTTTAGAATGATTGTGCCAGAAAGTATGGACTGCCCATCAGCTACTTTGAGTCCAAGATAACTGGGGTTTGAATCACGACCATTCCTAGAACTTCCTTGCCCTTTCTTATGTGCCATATTCTATTCCTCTTCTTGTGCTGATTCTTCCACAATAGGTTCTACCTTTTTTGAAGCAGCTTTTGTTTTCTTTGAACTAGATGCGTTGATCTTTTGAAATTCAAGTTCTGTATACCATTGACGATGTCCATTTTTCCTCTGATACCCTTTTCTTCTCTTTTTCTTATAGACGAGTATTTTTTTATCACGGCCATGGTCTAGTATGGTTGCAGTGACAGAGGCACCTTGAACAGTAGGGCTACCTACCTGAGTGTCAACACCATCACTTACAAGGAGCACGTTATCAAATGTCAGAGTTGTACCTTCGTCTCCAACTTGCTTGGGGACACGGACCCTTTCCCCTTCTGAGGCTTTGAATTGTTTTCCTGATATATTTATAATTGCATACATGATTTTTTCCTAAAAAAGCCGGCGAATTTACTAGGTAGCCTTGTCCTTTTCAAGGTTCATTTCGTCTGTGACATCTTTACCGTCCTTTGTGCGGAAAAAACGAAATTCATCTTGAGCTAGTTCAATGTTCTCTTTTATCTTGAGATGAACAAAGTTTTGCCACATGAGACCTCTTAGCACATGTCTCTTCTCTCCACTAAGATAATCAGCGTTTTGAGGGTGTAATTGCAATTCAAGTCTTAAAGAGCGATGTCTACTTTTATAACGTCTCAGCCAGTGGTCGATTCTAGTGACCAAGGTTTCTTGGGAGATTATTCTTCCTGAACCATGGCATATCGGACATTCCTCACTCATTGAGTCCAATAGGCTAACGCGAATTCTTTGTCTGGTCATCTCTAGAAGACCAAACTCAGTGATGGGTGCAACGGCAACCTTTGCTCTATCCTTTCTCAATTCTTTTCTTAATTCATGGTAGACCTTTTTACGATTTTCCTCAAATTTCATGTCAATGAAATCAATAACGATTAGACCTGAAAGGTCTCTCAGTCTTAACTGCCGAGCGACTTCTCTTGCAGCCTCAAGATTGATTTTTAGTGAGTTTTCCTCATGAAGTTTTTTACCAACAAATCTTCCACTATTTACATCAACAAC
>CAYZJY010000095.1:0-6599 GCA_964478995.1 uncultured bacterium | reverse complement strand
AAGAATTTCATCTGTGACATATTGGAAACCGTTGTCATATCCACTTACTACGGCAATCGTGTCTACTCCAAATGTAACTGCATATTCATGCCCTTCCTTCAGACTTCCTTGGGCTCTAATGATCGGGGTGATGGTACCAGATGCTAAAAGGTCTACTTCTTCCATCTCCAAACTAGGAGGGACATAACCTGAAGCAGTTTGGCGAGGCGTGACGATGGCAACATTCTTTCCAATGGATCGTATGTTCTCATATTCATCTAACTCGATCACAGCATTATTCTCTGAAGGTGAGATTCCAGGACCAATGTCCGGTGCACCATAATCATAGGCCACGATTGCATAGTAATAGGTACGTCCGTTTTGGACCGTATTATCAACAAATATATGGTTGATGCCTGTATCATTTCCAAGATTATAACCAGTCCCATTCACCATTCCATAATCGGTAAAGCCACTGCATTGGTGGACCATTCCATTTGTCTCATTGGGGTTGTGAGGGTCTTGATCCATCATGTCACATTGATACAATGGTTTCTTGAACATTGGTGTACCATAACCATCCGTAATGATCTCTGGGTCAGCCATGTACTTATCTGTTGCCCTATAGACCTTGTAACCTTCAAAGTCATTAATGTTTCCAACAAAAGGGTCTCTTGTCCTTGTATCTGAAATATCATCCCAGGTCAAAATGACCTCTCCATCTCCTGCAGTGGCTGAAAGAGTTGGCATTTTTGGAGGCTGTGCAAACCGATAATCCTTTTCATATATAACTTGAACAATGCGTTTTAACTCATAAAGCGCTGGAGCAGTATGGTCATCTGAATTCAGGCCTGCCAGAGGATCATAGGAATGTAATTCTGACATGGATATTCTCTCAACTCTGCCCTGATAGAGTGGAAAGGGCCCAGAGGCAAAAACCTCCACTAAGTTAGATATGTTACCCTCGAATTCTTCTAAAGTGTCACCACCAACAAGGTCCCACATCACCTGATCATTCTTGAACCACTCTGTCTCATTGGAAGCAGCATGACTGGGAATGGGGAACATTCTAAAAGATGTAAGTCCAACCATGTCAGATTCTGAGACATCTGTGGTATTGAAATTAGGCTCACAGCCCACACCTTCAACAAAGTCTGGCCTATGATTACATTCTGAACCATCAGCATCAGGTCCATCATAGTTCAATTCGCCAGGGCCAACACCATCAATGCCAATGTCATCACCATAATATTCTGCCAACTGATATACACCATCACCATTGAGATCTTCACCATCTTCCCAATCCTGGTCTTCATCAGCATCCCAATGCTCTCTTAGGTCTTCAAGTTCCAGTTTGTAAAATTCAAGAAAAGCATCAAGGTCAGTGATCCCATCCGTAGGGCCCACCAAGGCAGTTGGCTCGTTATCTCGTTTCTCATCAGTAAGGCCATCAAAATCATTGTCCTGATAATCGTAGGCAAGCCCAGGACTCTCAAGATAGGCAAACCCCATGACACCTGTTGGGAGTCCTCCAGCACCTATGCCATTTATGTCCCAAGAATAAGACATGTCAATATCAACATCGAAGTATCCAATATCATCAGAATTATCATTTCCAATTCCATTATCAACCCAATAGCCAAAAGCAACATCTCTTAGATCATAGTCTGATATGTTTGCTATTGAATATTCCCAGAATATGGCATCTCTTGCTTGCGGATTATTCCATTGAAATCCGCGAACATCCACCCTAAGACCAAGTCCACCCCAAGGTTCCCCAACTTGTTTTGTCACATCAGGCTTGAGATCACCAATATGCTTACCAGGACGTGGATAATATTTGACATTGTCCTCTGCGCCCAAGTACTCTAGATCCTGGGCATCATTGACCACATAATAGCATTCTTGATCTGCATAGGTCACGCCACGACCAAATCGACCATTCCATTCACCCGGCCACTTGGTCTCAAATCCAGTCGATGGCCATCCGCTTGTAGGCCAAGAATTTTCAATGTTAGAGACAGCTGGATATTCGTCTGCAGCATTAAAATATCCAAAGACCGGATAGAAGCCCCATTCAACGGTACCCGTTGGATCACGGTCCATCTCTTCCCTATAACTTGTCTGGAGATAGTAAAGAGTATGCTTGTCCTCGGTATAGATATCAATGAGTTCAGTTAGAGGAATTGTATCAACCGTGGACTCGAGGCTATCATTTTGTATGTATACCTTTGCGCCAACCAAAAGTCCAATTCCATCTACCATTTTCACACCATCATTATTATTTGGCCAACGTGATGCATTGACCGCCGGCCAGTCTGATATCTCAGTGGTATTCTTGAAATATATTAATACTCTGTTACCGGTCATGTAACCCTCCCGTTCTGCAGCTGGGTCACCGGCAGGATCCTCCGGACCTTCATACTCCTTACCTTGTCCCAATAAGAAAAATGACATCAATACAAAGGAAAGTAGAAAAACTGTTGAGCGCTGCATTAGAAGTTGATTCCCAATGCTATCTTGATGGACCGTGGAGATGAATACATTGATGGATTCTTAATGCGATCCTCATATTCATTGAAGTCACTACGATGGGAAGCAATGTCTGTCTCTTTGATGACGGCAGTATATGCTCTACCAGTTTGACCATTGACCCATTCCTCATTCAAACGATCGAATATGTTATATATGTTTATGTCCAACGTGGCCTTGAGGCCCTTGACCATTTCAAAATGATAGTAAAAGGCACCATCAACAGAGTATTTCTCAGGCCGGTAATCATTGTTCGGATAGAGATTTATTCTTGATAATACGCTTTCGCTCTGTGGCGAGAATGTATATGGCGATCCTGAATTATAATATCCAGTGATAGTAGCACCATGGTTATCTTTCAAATACATCAATGAACCATTAAGCGTATGACGCTGATCCCAACTCATGGGAATGAACCGGTTCACTGGATCCTGGTTATTACCTGCACGGTCAAAGGTCTGACCAGGTGAATCTGCATTGCCTCTAGTATACTGCAGCGTATAGTTGACGATCCCCTTCAATGCTCCAAGGCCTAGGTCCAGTTTGACCTCCAGTCCACGAGCATTACCATAGTCCTTGTTAGAATAAAGACCATACTTGACCTGATTGTATGTGGAGAGGGTCTTTGTCGTCAACAGATTATATATGTCACGGTAAAAAAGTGCCACATCCAGACTGGCCTGTCTACTCAATTCCTGCCACAATCCTATCTCATAAGTAATCGTCTTCTCTGGCTCCAATAGTGTATTTCCCATCCGGGTCACAAAGTCATTTGGGTCAACCAGATAACTATGGTTTTGATACATGGCGTACATTGGTGGCATCTGGAAGAAATGACCATAACTAAAGTGAAGCACAGCCTGATTTCCAAGTTGATATGCAAACCCTAGTCTGGGACTGACCTGTTCTATGATAGGTGCTTGAAGATATTGACTGGTCATTGAATCAGGAAGGATCAATTGGTTGGCTGGATTTCTTCTATCTGATGGGTAATCACTCTCTGGGTCAAATTGATCATATCGCAGACCAACATTGATCACCATTTCATCAAACTCCATCTTATCTTGGATGTAAAATGCAGTCTCTTTTGGTTTTACCCTGTAAACATCAGCATAAGCAGAGGTATCCCCAAAAATGACGGGCTCATAAAGGGAGTCGCTTGCAGTATTGTGATATTCATTCCTTATGGCATGCCACTGATTATCTAGATCGTGTAAAAAATAATGGAAGCCTGATTTAAAACTATGGCTATGGCTTGCCTGCCATGTAGCATCAAATTTTAGAGTTTTATCAACCATGACCCGAACTGTATGATCTTTGGACTGCCCACCAGTCAAAAATCCAGGACCGTAACTATCATAAAATGCGTCATGAACATAGCCTTCATCAAAAGGATCTTTAAAAACATAACTGCCATAATTATTATCAGTTAGTGAATATTTAAGTTCGTAAAAAAGTTTTTGGGATATCATGTGATTTAGTTGAAAAGCATAATACCTAGTCTCTTTGACAGATTTGGCTCTTCCATCTGGATTGTATTTGAACCCATGGTCATAACCATACCAAGTATCATCACTGTAAGAATAAAGAGTTGAGAAACGAATTCCCTTAATGAAATTAAAACTAAGTTTAAACAGTGATGACATGCCACTACCCGTATTCATTGGTACATAACTACTATCGCCTGATTTCTCTGAATACCATAGCAATGAATCATCTGAGTAAAAGTTTGAATAGTCATCTACTTGGAAAAGTCTCAGACCATTTAAATGACCATTGTTCTCCTGCTTTCTTATGTTGGTAAAGAATGTTACCTTATTTCCAATAATCGGCCCACCTAGATTGAATTTAATATCAGTGCTCCTGTTATTTTCGGGAGATAAGCCTATGAAAATATCTGTGTTTTCCGTAGAGTAGGTTGAGGCACCAAATGAGGCAAATCCTTCAAAATTAGGTCCTCCATCTCTAGTTACCACGTTAACGACCCCACTCATTGCTCGTCCATATTCAGCATTGAAGGTCCCAGTAATGACCTCAAGGTCTTGGACTGCCTCAGGTTGTATCTCAACTGTAGCACTTCCTCCACCGAAAGACTCATCAACCTGAACCCCATCAACCATATAGGTGACCTCAGTATTTCTACCACCCCTAAAATGACCATTGACAACCCCAGCCTGCATGTTGACCACTGATCCAACATTCTCAACTGGAAGAGCATTGATCTCATCACCAGAAATATTCTTTATGGTACCAGTCTGGTCTTTTTTCTGAGCAAGCCTTGCTACCTCAACAGTGACAACTTCCCCCTCCAACACCGTAGCATCCATTTCAATATTCAGTGACAAGGTTCGATTCACTGACACATTTACATCCTCCATCCTGATCGATTTATAACCGATCATGTCAACCTTTAGAACATATTTTCCTGGAGGTATGTTGATCAGAGTGAAACGTCCTGAACCATCGGAGGCAGTTCCAAAAGATGTTTGCTCCAAATAGATATTGGCACCTGGCAGGGGGTCGCTCTCTGCACCATCAGTAACAATGCCTGATATCTTACCCGTTGTCTGGGATAGGGTCATTGACAAGAACAAACTAAATAATAAAGGTCGAATCATAATTCAGAATAATTTACATTAATCGATCTTAAAACTTACCTATTGAGACCTAACTCGGAAGAGACAAAAAGAAAGGCAGGATGAATCCTGCCTTTCTTTTTTAATGATCTTTTCCAAACTATTTCATCAGGATCATTTTCTGGGTAATGAATTGACCCTCTACCTGTAATTGATATAGATAGACCCCTGATGCGACTCCAGATGCATTCCAATGAACACTATGCATGCCTGCAGATCGTCTCTCGTTAACAAGGTTTTTGACCAATTGACCTGTCATGTTGTATATGTTCAGGGAAACAACCTGATCTTCTGGAAGAGAGAATCTAATATTTGTCTCAGGGTTGAAAGGATTTGGATAGTTAGGATAAAGCACAAACTTATCTGCGACAAGACCTGACTCATCATCCACGCCTGATACCACAGAAGCATCTCCTATCCATGTAAAAGCCCACTCGCCCGGGTTATTCCATTGTTGGTCCGTAGCAAGATGGGAGAAACCAACATTTCCTTCCCAACTACCGTTGTCTTGGTCATGGAAGTAGATGTCAAGCGGTATCCGCATTCCATTCACAGGATGAAACCTATCATCATTATTTGCTGCAGCCAATGTATCCAGAGATATCCTTCCTTCAGTGGCATAGTCTGGGTTAAATCCCTCAAAATAATAATCATCACTTCCAGGTGCTGCTAGACTTCCTCCATTGGATATGTCCAATTGTAGAGTTGACTCATTTGCATAGAGGATATAGTCTGGTTCTTCCCCGCGACTAATAGTAGAATGTTTAGGTCCTCTCCAGTCGTATAGCCCAATAAAAAACTGTAGTGCATCTTGATTCCACCAGTCTCCTTCACCAAATGAGTAGGAGTCATCGATCACATCAGCGGCAAAATAGAGATAGTCATCATCAATGGCCAAGTAGACCGTTCCTGTGAGGTCATCATCGCCATCTACGGTCCCAGCAGCCACGTGGCCAGTTGTTGGGTTGATCACAAAAGGCATCACTCCTTCCCACTCGCTCATATCACCATCGGCAACAAAGTTTTCCGGGACATCAAGTGATATGGTTGGAATACCTTGAGCAGTATTTGTTATCGAACTGGTCGAAGTGCCCAACTCACTATGATTACCAGCAGCATCAACACAAATGACTGCATAATAGTAGGAGACAGATGCATCATTCAAAGGTGCATATAGATAATGTACTGCTGCCTGTGAGCCTTCCAATACATTTGCGGCCACAAGTTCTACTCCTTCGCCGTCAACATCGGTGATCGGATCAGCACTGGCATAGACATGATACAGTTCCTCACTCTCTCCACTTACATCAGACCAAGTGACAAGATTATAATAATTTGCAGGAACTGCGCCAATATTTTCAGGGGCATCTGGTGCAATCACGTCAAAATCTGGATTACCAGTCCATACGTTATCAAAATGAAATGTTCTGCCTGAGGCACCATTTCCTTCAG
>CAYZJY010000094.1:0-6740 GCA_964478995.1 uncultured bacterium | reverse complement strand
CTTTCACTTGGTGAGAAGAATAGGTTCTTTTTCACTGTTACTGGGAATCCAAGTCCTTTCGTTAAAAAGGATGCTAAGGTTTGACCATTGTTCCCTGGTCTAGCAGTAATGAAAAAAACATTATGACCATTACTGACAAAATAATCTATCAATTCCACGGTCGGCTCAATAAAGAGCGATAGACCATCATCATGCTCATTGATCCAACCATAATCGAGGGGATCTCTCTTATCTTCAGGGACATTCAAAAAAACGTCTCTTGAGAATAAAACCGTATCATCAATATCAAAACCCACGTTCAAGATGCCCGACCTTGAAAAAAGAGGGATCATGAACAACATCATGAGAATATGAACAACTGATCTAATTCTTTGCATTGTGCTCCTATACTATGTTCATTTTATCAAATGGCGTTAACTAAAATCCAAGTCAAAATTTATAAGGATATTTCAATTAAATCATAAAGATAGATAAACACCAAACCCTTGTTCAAACCTGATTAATTTTTAATCGAAAACAGACCAACGATCATTTGATCAAGACCATCTTTTTGGTCTGACTTTTTTCATCTACCTTTATCTTGACGAGATATGTTCCTGTAGAAACTGGCCTTCCATTGTCATCCGTAGCATTCCATCTTGTTGAGTTAAATCCTGCCAATTGCTCCTCATTTACCAGATTACTTACAACTTTTCCCAATAGATCATGGATGGTGATGATCACATGTCCATCCAATGCTAGGTCATAGGTCAGGTTTATCATTGGATTAAATGGGTTGGGATATGCAGAAAACATGCTGAAACCCTTAATTGGAAATAATTCATTTTGAATCCCCACGACATCTTCTTCCATCAAAAGGTCGTCAATAATGTAGAGCATGTAATCGGTATCCACCTCATTATTGGCGTAGACCAATATTCCATTTTGATCAATAATGAAATCCCTAGGATAGGGAGAACCTTGATTTGGAATGTAATAATCATCATAGACCACACCACCAAAACCTCCAGGACCACTACCTCCACTAGATTCATCTTGGAGAATTGGATATGTAACACCTGATTCCTCAATGAATTGGTCTATCTGATTTTGATTTACTGATGTGATTCCCACAAGCATTACACTATCCTGAGGATAGGTCTGCCAAATGGATGTTTCTAGATCCGATAACTCCGGAATACAGACAGGTCATCCAGGTGCAAAAAATGCTATCACCACTACCTGACCTAAATAATCACTAAGAACAAAATCTCCAGACCCATTTGCTACAACAGGCAAGGTAAAATCAGGCGCAGGTAAACCTACGATCCCTCCCTCGTAGTTACCTACCAAGAGAACATCGATCTGGGATTCATCTGGGTCACCAGATGTGACCTGCATCACACCTGATGCATTTTGGGTGGACCTGGTATAAATGACCTTAGCTATGCTAGTGTCTCCAGTTTCAAGATATTCTGGAAAATTAATGGCCTGAAAATCAGCATGGTTGATAAAAGGTGGATCAAGTTCAAGTGGAGATTGACCATTGTTCTCGATCAATAGATCAAAGGTATCACTTTGACCGATCTCAAGATTAGGGTAGGATATGTCCCAAGTACTTATGTCCATGTCCCCTTCTTGAATATCACCAAATGAAAAGGTTTGCAAATGTTGCCACTCAGCCGAATATATTATGCTATCCTTTGCACCGATCGCCATGGTTCGTTTGCCTGTGCTCTTGTAACCCACCAATTGTAATTCAGTTCCTGACCACTCTAGGATCTTTACATCCAACCAGTCTGATACAGCGATCTTGTTCATGTCAAACAAAGCGATCTTATTTGATAGTCCTGGAGTATCATATCTATCTAATAACATGGGTTGCTCTATATCTGAAATATCATAAACGGATACCCCATCAGAGCCTTCAGCAACAAACAGTAAATCATCTTCTACCACTAGATCTTTTACTGCGCCTTCAGTCTCAAATGAACTCCCTTCACAACTATCTTCCATGCAATCAAATTCTTCAATGATGATCCCATGATCACCATTCCCTATCACAAAGTGTCCAGTATCAATGAATGCAACGGTCCATGCATTCTCGCATGGTCTTTGTAGTATGAGATCAGGTTCCAATGGCTCTGAAATATCATATAATAGTACACCGTCCTCATGGATGGCAACAGCCAATAGGTCACCGTGGATGTCTGAACCCTCAAAAGATGGTTCTTCAATATCTAATCCACTTATCGGAAGTGACCCAACATGATTAGGATTTTGGGGGTCAGAAAAATCAACGATGGCCGATCCATCTTGCTTTGTCCTACAGGTAAAATAGGCAACGCTATCTGTAGCTGATACCCATAATCCTGGCAAAGAACGGTTGCCATTTCCCATGGGGATCTCAAGGTTCGTTATTATCGTTGGATTAGTAGGTTCAGAAATATCATAGAAGTCATAACCATCCAAATTCCCTGGTATGATCATTATTTCATTCACTATCTCCACGTCCATCAACTCTCTATTAGGTGGATTTATTCTATGTTCAAGAGTGAGATTTTTTGCTACGCATAGCATAGGTAAAAGTATTAGGATCGCTTTTTTCATGATGGGAAAACTGGTTTTCTTATCATGGTAGAATATTAGCATGGCATTATAAATATAAACATGAAGAAATTTCCAACGAATGTCATATTTTTTATCTTATTTGAATATAAAAATCCATATGAATGTTATAAATAACAAAATTTTTCATTTTTTCACCTGCATCTGCATGGCATATACCCAAGAAGTGAACTATTTGGACTTTGAGATCATTGTGAATGATGATCCTTATCCAGCAAACATGTTCATGCATAATCTCTCCCATGTCTCTCCGATCACAGGGACCATGCCAAGATACATGGCGATCGTAGATCCATTGATGAATCCAAATTGGGTCGTGAACTCAGGTCACTTGGGACTTGATTTCAAGGTACAACAAGAAAACCTATCTTATTTTGACGATGACATGAATGCATGGATAATACTAAATGAGAACATGATCGAGGTAGATACGCTGGCATGTGTGAATGGATATCATGCTGACTTTCATGATTTCCAACTCTTAATTAATGGTGGATACCTATTGCAAGCCTATGACTCAATATCGGTTGATCTAAGTAATATTGATCCTAGCGGAAATACTGATGCAACAGTAGTAACACTTATCATTCAAGAATTTGATTCAGATAAAAATCTGGTCTTTGAATGGAATGCATGGGACCACCTTAACATTGCTAATTATAATTATCTAAATCTATCAGCAAATTTCATCAACTGGATGCATGGTAATAGCATGCATGTTGATGCTGACTCCAACATAATCATATCAAATAGAAGAAGCAGTGAGATCATCAAGATCGATCGAGAAAATGGACAGATCATCTGGATCTTGGGAGGACCAAATAACCAGTTCACAATAATGAATGATGCATATAATGGTTTTAATAGACAGCATGATGCTCGAAGATTAGAAAATGGTAATCTACTGCTTTTTGACAATGGGAATGACCATGACCCACCATTATCAAGGGCAGTAGAATATGAATTGAACGAAACTGAAATGACTGCAAACATGGTATGGGACTTCTCTCATCCCGAGGGATATGTTGGACTCGCAATGGGTAGTGTCCAAAGACTACCAAATAATAATACACTGATCAATTGGGGAAGATTGGTTGAAGAGATTGGGGTGATCACTGAAGTAGACCCAAATAACAATATTGTCCTTGATCTGAAATATACAGACCCTGTCTATTTCTATAGGGTCACGAAACAAGAGTGGCAATTTGAGACAAATTTGATCCTTGGGGACACCAACCTAGATGGTCAGGTGGATATTATTGATCTGAACATCATTGCTGATCACCTTATTGAAGAAGAATCAAACCTGAGCATTTACCACCTATATAGATTTGATGTCAATAGAGACAGGATCATAGATGCTGCTGACATAGATGACCTGGCTGGGAGAATCATTGGGTTTCAATAAATCATGTTGTTAATGATCATGAGAGTGATGGTGTGATCTATTTTTTGTGCTATTTTGATCTAAGGTGATTTTTTCTTTTTTGATCAACCTGATCTCATCGAGATCTTCCTTGATGTGATAAAAGTAATTTGGCCTTACATCCTTGAACTCCTGAGTCCTTCCTGAACAAGGCCAATACACCTTGATCGATCTGATCTTTCCATGTCTTCCTAGACCAATCTCTTGCTGGAGACTGGAAGAGCCATAACTTCCTCCAGTACCGACCACCCTATGGATCTTTCTAACCCCATCATCAGTCTCAGTCGTAATAGTAATTTCAGTACCTATTGAAGATCGATTGGAGCTTACACCCTCGCATTGCAATGTTATCCAATTATTATCATTCCCGGGATTTTCTAACAACATGTTCCAAAAACCATCTGCCTTGACAAAGCCTCCCAAACTATGATACACATCCTGGTCACCATCATTATCCAGATCAGAGAAACTAATTCCATGACCTTTTTGTAAATGGCCAAAACCTGCATTGGTCACTTCTTCAAATTTCATTCCTTCATGATTTCTAAAAAGAAGGTTTGGAATGATTGCATCTAGAGATGGAAAACCTGTACCAACATAAAAGTCTAACCAACCATCATTGTCAACGTCCCCAAAATTCAACCCCATTGATTCTATGGACCTGTGGAGGTTGGCCTTTTTTGCAATATCTCGAAATGTTCCATCCCCATTATTGATGTATAGGCATGAATATTCTATGTTTTTTACATTTTGTAAATATTGTTCTGATAGAGATTGGACGGACATGGGATAACTTGAAACAAAAATATCCAAGAAGGTATCATTGTTAAAATCAAAGAGAAAACAAGGAAAACTGCTTATTGGCTCTGAAACACCAGAATATTGAGCTGTATTTGAAAATGTGTATTGACCATCAGAATTCTTTCCTTTATTTGTCATGAGAACATTCCTGCCTTCGTATATGGAAATAAATAAATCTTGAAGGCCATCTCTATTATAGTCACCCCAATAAGAACCCTTTACATGCTCCTCAACATATAATCTACTCGCACGACTGACATCCTTAAATTGACCTTTGACATTCTCAAATAGTTGTGATATCCCATTTTCATTACCCACGAATAGATCTATCCACCCGTCATTATTATAATCTCCCCAACAGGCGGTATGGCTAGCATAATATGCAAGCAATCCTACTCCATGGGTCACATCAGAAAATGTACCATCTCCATTATTTCTAAGGAGAGAATTGGGATGTTTTTTCCCAGCCTCATGTCTTAACCAGCCCCCTCTTACAATATATATGTCTGTGAAACCATCATTGTCATAATCTGCCTGAGTACAATGAGAGCCACCAGTGATCCCATCAAGCCCCGCCTCATGTGTCTTATCTTGATAACCACCATTACCATCTGAAACATAATAGGTCACATTGGTCTCTAGATCAGTTGAGGTAGTAAAAATATCTTGGAAACCATCATTATTAAAGTCTTCTGTTATTGATCCTCCATAATACGAATATGTATCTACACCAAGTTTTGAACCCAAATTATCAAAGTAGGGTAATCCATTGTATTGAGGGAATCTTTTAAAATTGATCAAATATTCCTCTGGAACGCCATCAGGATATTTCCCAATTGTCATGTATGCAATATTCATGAGCCATCTTGCCTTATGATTGTCTGGGTAACGCCTAAGAGATTTTTTATAGAAATCTATGGCCATGCTTGATCCATTTTTATTTTCATGCAATGCCTGATCAGCGAAAGGCATGATGCATGAAAATTCATTATGACCATCTTGGCAATTCCGTTGCTCCCCATCCCGAAGGTGACATAAGGCCAAATACATATATTTATCAAATTGAGAAGGGTCTGATCGGAATGCATTATCCCACATTTGTTCTGGAACTAAATTATAATGCATCAAGGCACTATCTATGTATCCTGAGCATAAATATTGGTAGGCCAGATCAAAGTGAGAAAAATACTTTTCTGATTCTGTCCGAACTTTTTTCATTTTTCTTTTATAATACTTTATACCTTGAACATTATAGAAACCGGGATTATCTGGAAAAGTATCCAGTAATGCCAACTGAGCCAATTCCCTCTTCATGTCAAAATTCGAAGAGAAGATCACTGAGTTAAAAAAGACAAAAAATGACATGATTAATGGTATCTTATATTGATTTTTTTTCACTGATAAAAATATGACATAAAATGTATGCATGGCGATAAATAAGGACTGTTAAACCTTCAGACATTGTGGATTCTTTTCAATTGACGGAACGATCAAGGCACTCCCAACCCGTCTATTTTTGAATTCAGTAATTAGTTGTTATATTGAACAAGTCAATTAAGATCAATATGGCCAAAAAAAAAGATAAGTTTAAGTTTCTATCTAACATAACGCGCAGAGATTTTATCGCTGGCTCATTGGTAGGTGCTGGCTCGGCATTGCTCTATGCAAATGCACCATGGAGTTTTTCTAGGTCCAGTGCCAAACAAAAACCCATGGGTATCTTTAACGATCCATGGACAGGATTTGGAGGTGTTGGCGACTATGGTGTTTCCAATGGGAATGTAGCTTCTACCCGTGATGCTGCCCACCTTATCCGAGATGTGGACATAGAGGATCTTGTGAAAAATGCCGAAGAAACGAATGAGGAATACGACATGGATATCATCGGTGGGGGGTTTTCTGGCAT
>CAYZJY010000093.1:0-6791 GCA_964478995.1 uncultured bacterium | reverse complement strand
GATCTGATCAATAATTTTTTCATAACCAATAATCAATATCCATAAGCCCCGGAAAGATAATCACCGATTGAATTATATTAATGATTATAAACTATCCAAATCAACACTAAACATCAAAATTGTTCCATCAACTTACAAGGATGAAACAAATTTATTGATCATACTCCCTTGCAGCATGCTTTAGTACAATTGGAACCACACTTTTTCTTTTCTTTCTTGACACAACAAGGTTTGCTGCAATCCAATTTACAGGCACTTTTAGACTGCTCTGAACAACATGGCTTGGTGCAGCCTATCTTACATGTATTTGCACTAGCACTACAACACCCTTCGCCACCACATTGAACATTCAATTGGCAAGTATTTGGCTCTGATCGCTGATCAGGAGAATAATTTAATGCCGTGACCATCATTATGATCAATAGACAGAAAAATGATAATAAGGTTAATCGTTTCATTATGTACTCCAATAGGATAAATAAAAATATTAGATATTATGTAGGTTCAAATTTATGAACATGAATTAAGTTAGGAATAAAATTTATTTGATGAATATGAATCTGAATTTGAATCAATATCAATGGGTAATGAATAAAGATTAAAGGCAATTGATATTCTATTACTCTTGCTATTGTTCTTTGATACAGAATGCTCGATATTAGAATGGAATAAGATCATCCTACCTGTTTGTGAACTTATTTCCCATTCACGATATCGCTTTCCAATCTTTTTTCGGAAATGTATGTTACCAGAATTTTCAGGAACTTTGAGATAATACACACCAGATAATAATGCTCGTTCCTTGTGGTCATGCCAATCCGTAGAATCTCCCGGTTTTGCAATATTAAACCAAAATTCATCAATGGGTAGCCCCATTGCTTTATGTGGAACAACCATAGGTCTATCTACAATATCCCTACCAACTCTACAAGCGAAATGAAAGATCTTTTTTATTTTAGGGACATACTCCATGGCAAGATATTTATTTTCCCAACGTCCATTTATCTTATGAGAATGAGTTATGTTAGCCTTATTCGCTTGGATTGCATTAATAATCTCATGATGGGATAGGTCATCTATGTCGGGAGAGAATTGCTTTATTATGCCTTTGCCTTGTTCCATTAAAAAATAATTTTTAGTCTTCTACATCTAAAACACCTGGCTGTGCAAAACCATATGTTTGGTGTAATACAGAGCAGCAGAACACTAAGACGATCATCTTTTGTGAAAGAACTTGAAAGACCAGAGCTGATTGCCCTGAATTTGCAGATGGTCCATATTGCAAAATTCCAACATAGATGAAAATTGAAATGAAGAATAGACCATAACCCATCGCGTATCTCTTATCTAAACTTTCAGATCGGAATATGACTATTGTATAGATCAATCCTGTGATCAGAAAACAGTGGAAAATATTATTTGCGAAAAAAACATGTGGCGCAAAGACAATATCAGATGGAGTAAGGCCTGTACCTATCATGCAGAAAGAACCACTAATTGCAAATAGTGTTCCAATGATCGACAATAAGTAATTAATCCTATCATTTCCCAATACTCTGGGCAAAAACAAATAATATAGAGAGAAGGTTATTCCCACAATGGTCAATGAAAAAGCAAAAAAGATCATCGATAAATAATTTGGATCTCCATTACGAGCCACATATGCACCCATGTCTGAAAAGAAATTTTGTGACAAGGAATATCCCATGGTAGATGAATCATGCATTGTGCCTCCTGGATAAACCAGCATACCTAAGATCTGTAACAAGATGAATAATCCTAGTGCCAATCGAGGGATAAATACAAGCATTGTGCGATTTGAAATTAAATTGAACATTGATTGATTAATCATGATGGTAATTTGAAAATAATTATTATAAAAACATATAGATCATTAATTAAAGATACACCACTATGTGATGCCTATCACGTCAATAATTTTGGATATAGGGATATGGAAATAATGGAACGTATATTTATTAGAATGTACTTCTTTAGGTACGTTTGGTATGTAGAGAACGGAGCATAATTTACTTAATGCGCTTACCTCATTTGTGAATTATGCTCCTGTTCAATATTCGTATCATTGATCTTTTGAATGCCAATATGCTAAACCTATGAACACAAATTGAAAGGGAAGCCTCCCCCATGCTACTTCAGGGGTTATATCCAATGCAGCACCATTGGTCAGCGCAAGATAAATATTCGCTGGATATACACATATCAATAGCAGTATCAACCCCAGAGAAGCAATATATCTATAATTTGGAATAACTAACAGAATACCCAAAAATATTTCAAAGAATCCACTAATGTAAACCAAGGCTAATTTAAATGGTAATATTGGCGGAACTATGCGAACAAACCATTCTGGATCTAGAAAATGCTTAAGTCCAATCATTACATAGAAAAGACCCATGGCATAGATAGTTAGCAATTTTATTGAAAAAAACATCGGGGAATGTATGTCAGTTTTTTTTATTCAGTATTTCCAAGGTCGTCTGTCTTTATTAACAATATGTCTGGAGCACTATTGCCTCCAAGATTGGTATAACCAGCAATGGCATAACCACCATCGGAAGTTTGTGTCCCACAGAATGCTCGATCATCACCACTACCACCATAATACCTTTCCCACTCCAAGTTTCCCAAGAGGTCTGTTTTAATTAACCAAAAATTAAAACCTCCCAATTCACCAAATGAATCGGTATAGCCAGAAATCATATATCCTTGATCTATTGTTTGGACCACATTCCTTCCCTGATCAGTCCCTATTCCCCCAAATGTTTGGGACCATGTTTCATTTCCCTGTGAATCAGTTTTCAATAAATATGCATCATTATATCCACTACCAAATGAATCTGTATTTCCAGTTATGATGTAACCTCCATCATTTGTTTGTTTCACTGAGCGGCTAGTTTCAGAACCATTACCTCCATATGTTCTTTCCCATTGAATTTCACCATCACCATTAGTCTTTATCAACCAAACATCACCATTATCATCTCCTTGAGATCGTGTCGATCCTGATATCACATAGCCAGCATCATTAGTTTGAACTACAGAATATCCATAGTCATTTTGATTCCCACCAAAAGTACGACTCCAGTCCAACACTCCTTGGCCATCGGTCTTTAATAAGTAACACAAACTATATCCAGTATTTTCGTCCACCATCTCCCCTGTGACTATAAAACCACCATCCATTGCCATGTCAATACAGTGTGCGACCTCATCCTGCTGTTCACCATAGGTATTCTGCCATATAATATTCCCAAAGGAATCTGTTTTCATGATTAGCACATCCTTGCTTGAATTTGAACTAGATAAGGTTGACCCTGACATGATCAGATTACCATCTGGTAACTCTTTGACCGAATTCAATCTATCCGTTGAACTAAACGTATGATCTTTTGTCCATTGCTGTACCCCCTCGTGGTCTATTTTCATTAGTAGAACATTGCTGTAGGAATCACCTAGGAGGCTTGTATTGCCAACAACAAGATAACCATCGTCATTGGTCTGTATTAGATAACGTCCATAATCGTAGTTTGCATCTCCGTATGTTTCATTGAAGATAAACCAAGAACAACCTCTTTGAATATTACTCTGTGTTGATAGCTCCCAATGGTCTTCAACAAATAATTGATAATATCTGTACTGATTTAAATCTATTTGATGATCAAAGGTTGTAAAACTGATATCATTTGTTTCAAATATTTTTTGAGCATTAGACATATCAGAGTTCATTGACTCGAATAACATATATGCTTGGAAATCGTAATCCATGCTTTCCATCCAACTTATGTACAATGAACTATCTAAAAAATCTATCTCATCCAAGTGCAATTCTACTGGCGGTGAATCAAGAACAAAATAGCCGTCTCCAATTGAACTGTAACCATGGACATCCTCTACCTTGGCCCAATACCAGGAAGGTTGGACTGGGTCAAAATCATCAATTTTTATTATCGTGTCAGTAACATTTAATAATTCAATCAATAAAGATTTTTCTGAACTAAGAGTTTCAGATTGTAAAATCTGGTAATTAGAAAAATCCTCATCCATGGAAGGCTCGATCATGATGGTCATTTCTATTGCGGTATATCCAATTGATTTAATATTCACGCTTTGTGGGTTGGAATTAGTATTGTCAACCAGAACAGATATTGGTTCACTAAAAGACATATTGTCACTCATGTCCTCAGCCAGGAGCATAATTGAATGCTCTGTGCTATCCTGAAAGGGTACTGTATTCCATGGCAACTCATAGGGCATGGTATTATCTGTAACTCCAGTTGCCAAACTATCAATCCATAGTTCCACCATCCTAATACTATCGTTATCTGATGCAATGCATTCAATGGTTATGATCTCAGATACAACTGCAGACTCAATGGGGTTTGTAATATAAACAGTAGGGGGACTGGTATCTTTTTCATCCTCGCAACCTAATGGTATAAGGCTCAAAAATAATGGAATTATAAAAACTGTCTTTTTCACACCCTTAAATTAATTCTAAGGGAATTTGCATGCATAATTATGGTTAAAGATTAATTAACTACCACAAGTATTTTTCTTAAATGATATCAGGAACATATTTATAATTTGACCTAGGGGGTCTTTCATAATTCTTTTGCTGGATTCTGTCTGGCATCACAACCTCAGGAGATTCAATCTCATGATAATCAATTAGGCCAAGCAGGTGGCTAATACAATTCACTCTGGCTTTCTTTTTGTTATCTGATTCAACCACATACCATGGTGAAGATTGGGTATCAGTATGCTCGAACATATTATCTTTCGCCTTTGAATAATCATCCCATCTATTGACTGACTCTAAATCCATGGGGCTTAATTTCCAACCCTTAGTCGGGTCCGCTGCACGAGCCTTAAATCTTTTCATCTGCTCCTCTGCGCTTACCGAGAACCAATATTTTACCAATTGAGTTCCAGAACTAATGATCATTCTTTCAAATTCTGGACAAGTCTGTAAAAAATTAACATATTGTTTATCCGTGCAGAAACCCATTACTCTTTCAACGCCTCCACGATTGTACCAACTACGATCATAGATAACTATCTCCCCAGCAGCGGGTAAATGATTAATGTATCTTTGATAATACCATTGGGTTTTCTCCCGATCAGTAGGAGCTGCAAGTGCAACTATCTTACAATACCTTGGGTTTAATTTCTCAGTAATACGTTTAATGGTACCGCCCTTACCTGCGGCATCACGTCCTTCAAATACAATGGCAACCTTTTTACCATTTTCTATCACCCAATCCTGAAGTTTTACAAGTTCAATTTGTAATTCTTGTAGTTTTTGATTATAATTTTTCTTGAATTCTTTTTTATCGCTCATATCACCACACTTGTTTTCTCTTTTTATAAATTAAGACCTAACTCATGTCTAACATCACTATAATTAATCTAAGGAAATTCCGTTAAACAAAAAACCCTAGTAAGGTGGTGTTTGAAATGTATCAAATTGAAAATTACTATAGTCCATGTTTTCTCTATTAAAATCAATAGGTCAAACTGGATAATAAACCATGATCTCAGTCTTAGGAATACCAACAGATAAGAATTCGTCATACATGCGTGGAGCATCTAAAGCTCCATCCATCATATTAGAAGAATTCAATTCAGAAGCTAGAAATCAATTTTCTGAGAATGGACTAAATGTAGGTAAAAAAAATATTTGGACAAATCTAGGCAATATGACCCTAGAAGATTCAGATAGTGAATTTGAATTGATATCAAATGCTATTCAAATGGAATTGAAAAAAAATAATTTTTGCATATCCATTGGAGGCGATCACAGTATTACCTACCCCATATTACATGGTTATCATAATTTTTATCCAAAGTTAAATGTTTTGCACTTTGATGCTCATCCTGACCTATATGAGAATTTTGACAATAATCCGTATTCGCATGCCTCTCCTTTCGCAAGGATCATGGAAAATGATCTTGCGCATTCGTTGACACAAATTGGAATACGAACAATGAATGAGCATCAAAATGATCAGGCAAAACGATATAATGTAAAAGTGATTACAATGAATGAATTTTCATCTGATCTCAAATTTGTTTTTGAAGATCCCATATACATATCAATAGATCTAGATGGTATTGATCCGGCCTTCGCACCTGGAGTATCTCATCCGGAGCCTGGAGGTATTTCAACAAGAGAACTCCTGAAGATCATGTCAAATATTCAAGGAAAAATAATAGGGGCAGATATTGTAGAATATAATCCTAATAATGACATTAATAATATCACAGCCACCACTGCTGCAAAATTATTAAAAGAATTGATGGGGAAAATTTTGGAATAAATAATCTAGTAATTAACTATTTATCTCCATTTTAATAGTTATGTTTGTAGTCTTTCTATCAATGCCTTGTTCTTCAAGTATCCTTTCTAATTCCTTCTCTAATTCATCTCTTGTGACATTGCCTTTCCCTTTTAATACGATATTTGTCAAATCTTTACCATCCTTGCTTGTTTGCTCTATCCAAACTTCAATATTCTTATTTTTTGCAATATCACCAGTTTTAAATGACAGTTCTGTTTCAATATTTCCAAAGAGATATAGCAAGAAAAAAACACCTGCCATCCCTACCGAAATGCCAATAAATAAACTTTTATATTCAATCCTCATGAGATTCTAACTCAGTTGTGAAATTATGATCTATAAATTCATCATGTGCATGATCATATCCCATAGTTCAAATCTACCCATCATCACACAAACAAAAAAACCCATGGAGCAGTAGACTTG
>CAYZJY010000092.1:0-6942 GCA_964478995.1 uncultured bacterium | reverse complement strand
TTTCCGAACCCATGTTTCCAGTAACCATCTTACCACTGTTCAATCCAATTCGATGTTGCATTGAATAAACAATATCTGGCCAATCATTCTCGCTACGCCACTTCACTCTTAAGTCATCAAGAGCCCTTTGCATCCCCAGTGCAGTAACACAAGATTTTATCTCGTGATCTTGGACAGGAACAGGTGCACCATAGAACGCTACAATGGCATCCCCAATGTACTTATCCAGTGTTCCTTCATTATCCAATACAACTTTAGACATGACGGTGAGGTATTCATTCATCAATGCAACCATGCGCTCAGGCTCTAGAGCCTCGGAGAAGGTTGAAAAATTTTGTATGTCAGAAAAGAATGCTGTGTGATGCCCCTCGACACCTCCAAGTTTTGGTGCTTGTTTTTCCTCATACATCTTATCCAATACCTCTGGTGATATATAGGTTCCAAACGTCTCCCTTAAGAATTTTTTGTCTTGTTGCTCATGCAAGAATTGAAAGATAATGTTTGATGCATAGGTCAATGTAAGACCCGCTATGGGAGCTATTATGGGCATGACATAGGACTGTCCAGCACCGGGCAAGGTCACTTGTAGTTGATCATAAAATAATTCATGTACACTAGAAGGTAGTAAACTTGAGACAGACGATTTCCAGAACCACCAATAATCATTTGCAAACATCCCCATTGCAAATGCATAATATATCAATCCTTCAGAGAATATTATAATCCCTGCCATGATCGGATGGAGTTCGATCTTTGTTAACAAAAAATAAGCAATCGCACATAGTGTAAATATCAAGAGAAAATTAACAAATGGGTAGGGTGCGCCTTCTGCTAAATAACGCGTGGTCTTACCTCCAAAGACCTTGATGTAATTATCATGAAGAATGGTCTGTATGGCATTGGCATGCGTTTCCATCCCTGGTGTAAGTTGGCTCATGTCCATGTAATTGTAAAACGGTGTAGACTTGACATCATGAATTACTTCTACGTTTACACCCAGTATCACGATCTTATTATGAAATGGTGATTTTGTTATGTCAAAATCTGAACCTATGCCCATCATGGCCATCATTTCATTTTTCTCTGACTCATCTTCAATGGCCATTATCCATTCTGGAATCTCACCGGGCAAAAATTGACTCATCCAATCAATATCTTCTGGCAGATCGTAGTCCTGAGTATCCAGTATCTGCGATAATGAGAATCGTGGGAAAGTACCCCACGGTTTGAATAAGTTATTACCTGGTATCTTATATCCAGAGGGGGGACCATAGTAATTGACCAAAAAATTATTTGTTCTACCATATGAATTGATCCTAAGGTCTCCAAAACTCCAAATCATTTCTTGCGGGTCAAAGGTGGGAACTAAACTATCAGACATCCCCAAGAATGATTTAACACATTTCAATCCTAAGGTCAAGTATGCTATATCTGGCTCATGTTCCATGTATCCTGCAATACTATACTGACGAGAAAAACCATCCGTATCAAGCATGTCATTTATCAGACCTGTCTCAGGAGCAACCTCCATTATCTCGTCAACGGGATATGCTATGTACGTAGGCGGAACTCTTGTAGGCTCTCGAACCATTTTAACATCCATGATAATATTGGTTCCATTTTCTTGAGCTCTTTTTATGGATTCAGCTAAAATGATATCTCCGTGTCCTGGAAGGTATTGCTGAAATTCTGGTGGCAGATTTCCGCTTACACTTCTCAAATATTCCGATCTTGCATCAGGTGAATCAAATTGTATGTCAAATGCAATGACCTTTGCTCCTGCCTTGCTAAGGTTATCAACTGCTCTGGCCCAGATATCCCCTCGGGGATAGGGCCAAGGAATCCTCTTGTCTTTAAGGATACGCCATGCCTCATCATCCACTTCGACCAAGACTACATCCGTTCCCTTATCGATGATAGTGGAGTCACTGGCACGCCAACCTGTTAATGGTCCACGAACGGTATGGAATCGATAGTCATAGGTCTTCAATTCCAAAAAGTCGAATACACCTGTCCAGTGAAGGATGCAGGTCAAGATGACCGCACCCATTGTGAGACTCAGATCCACCACATGGTCTTTAAAAAACTTTTTTACTTTATTGATCAAAATCTATATCCTAAAGTAAGATTAAATCCTGAACTATTAGTTGACCAACCCTCTGTCTTTTCATCAATTTTTCCATCACCATCATTGTCAATGTTATCTGATAAATAGCCCTTGCTATTATTAACCCTAATAGAACTATTAAAACTTAACGTTAATTTATCCAAAATATTCCAATCTGCGCCTATTTTACCACCGTAGAGTTTTACTGATGTAGCATCTTTTTTCCCATTTGTTGTAAAATCCAAACCTGACCTTAGTCTCAATCTATTATCATAAAGACCATATTGTGCAGAAGCGCTAATGGAAGTCCAAGTATTGACCTGTTCTTGGGCAACATTATCTTGATCTAAGTAAGGTATGAAAATCCTTGTTTGGTTAAAGGTTGATGTTGTCTTCAATGGCATTTGAAACCTTGTGGATAATGTAGCAGATATTGACTGTGTCTCTGATTTTTGAAAAAAGTAGTCTTTATTTCTTTCAGAAGCCAAATTATCCTTATATGTGATTGAATTCAAATTAATGGATGTAGTGGTGGTAAAGAGATCAAAGTTTCCTGGTATGTTGATAGATGCCATTACATTTAGTGCCTGCGAGTTTTCTCTGCTATCGCCCAAATAGTTACCGTATTGATCCGTATCAATTGAATCGATACCATTGGTCCTGCCAATGGATTGGAGATTCAAAATGATGGATGGTGCACCGGGACCAGGGACAAGAGTAGTGTTTATTGAAACAGTCTTTGTCGCGATTGGATGAGCAACAAGATCTGATAACTTATTGTCACGATATTTATAACCTACTACGAACATTAATCGTCTTCCTAGGGTTGATAACCTATCATTTATCGTGAATTCTCGTATATTATTGGTCAGATAAGGATTACCAAAACTTCTATACTCTGGTCCGAGTTGCCGATATTGAATGAGTATGTTATTAAATGAATAACTCCCTTTTAACCGAAGATAATAGGCAGATGCAGGCATGTTCAAAAATGCTCTAAAAGAACTTTCCTCTGCGGCTATGGGATCAATGGGCAATATGGGTGCCATGTATAGAGGGTTGACCGTAAAGATATCTTCGTATGAATCAATGAAACTCCCAATGGCCGATACATCATAACTCCCTAATAATTTCCCATCTTGCAAGGTATCCATTAAAAGGTCCAATGAATCTTTACTTGCTGTTCCAGCCCATATGTTATGATTGGTCAGACTCATGTTCCAACCCATTTGAAACAATAGTTTACGATTATCCATTGATCCCTCGAGGTCAAATCCAAATGCAAGATTTTCTTGAGGCGAACCATCATCCCAATTCTTTTTCTTTATCTTTACCGTATCATCATTATTTAATGAATCAATGAATTGTGCTAATGTATAATTCATTGACAAAGAATCACCAAAGATACTTGTATCAACTGAGAATAGACTACTCTCAGGGGCACGGACTTTTATTTTTTCAAATTCATCCTTTGCCTTGAGAAAGTGCAAGCCTGCCTTGAACCAGTCATTGAATGTGAATGCTAACTTTGCAGCATTTATTTTTCTTGGGAAGGTATAGCCTTTTCTATCGAACAGATAAACCCGGTTTCCAAATTCATCATATCTGACCTCATTGGTTAATAGTTCATAAGCACGATCAAGACCATTTTGATATTGTACCTTTCTGGCTAGGACCCCTGAAACCGTCTTTAATTCAACAGAACCCTTAAAATCAAAGGCAAATAGATCTCTACCCAATACGTTAAATCCATCAAAGCCAAAACCATAGTTTACATCGACATCCATATACCGACCATTGACCTTCTTTCCATCTAATATGAACTGAGATATTGAAGGATATACATCTCCATTCTCAATCTTAAGATAATCAGTGACCTGCAAAGAAAGAGTTTTTCGGTCCACCGGTTGTGCAAATTTGGATTCACGGCTAGACTGACGAAATGAGTATCTGGCCTTTACCCAACTTAACTCTGCATCGATCTTACCGGTATATTGACGATCTTCTATTGAAATTGATGATGCAGTATTTGTAGATCGTTTTCCAACAAGCGAGCCTTTATATTTAAATGATTCTGCAATATTTCCCATGCCTTTGCTTGTACTAAAGGACCACTCTATGGGCTGTATGTTTATTCCGTAGGTTGTCTTAAACATGAGTTTTATTTCATGAAATCCGAATTCTAACTCTTCTTCTGGGACCAAAGAAAGAACATCTCCCGAAATGATTGTCTGATCTGTATAATCCTTGTCATCTATGTAGATCTGAAATTCGTCTTGGTCTACATTGGGCGCATTGAAAAGAGATGCTGATATGACGATCTCATCAGGTCGATTGATTGATCCATCCTCAGGAGATAGTATTAAAATATCTGCCTGTGCATAGTCTCCAATATCCTTAGCGGGTTGTCGGGCCTTCTTGTCCCTTGACCTTGGCCCTACTCTTATGGATAAGGGCTCCTTGAATGGGTCGTCTATAAGTGGAAGTGCTATCTTACCTCCATCTGTTTTTGTAAGGATCGTCACATACTCGATACCCAAAGTTGTAACTCTATGTCCTGGGATGATACCAACCCACTTACCCCCCTCAAAGATCATCTCAACCTCTTGAAAACTCATCTCACCCTTATCTCTAAAAAAAAGCATGCCTGAAATAATACGAGTGTCTGTAAATAATAGTTGAGAAATTTCCACTGGTTCACCATCCTCTACAGGGGTGGGGTTCTTATGATAATAGAGGTGATTGGATTGTGAAAGACCAATATTCAAAAGACATAGTGAAATGGCCAGAAACACTTTCTGTGAAATGCGTTTTCGCATAGGAAAATTTTGTAGAAATTTAAAGAGAAGAAAAGTGATTATTGATATTCAATAATCATTACTCTTTGTTCACCATTTGGGCCTTCCAAATAGATCTTGATCTGAGATGGTCCCTCTATATCTTCACTAGGGTCATCTGGTATGGATGATTGGTCTGTCTCTTCAAGACCAAGATTACCATCGGGCGTTGAGATACCACTCATCCCTTCGGATACATCTACCTCTTGACCAGTCTCAATATTGGTCAATCCAACAATACCCTCAATCCCTATGATCTGGTCTCCATTCTCTGGGTCCGTAACAAGCCAAAAGTCCGTTCCCTTTACAGAGGCAACAGAAGTAGGTGTCTGGATGACAAAGTCAGTGTTTTGTTTTGTTATTGTTGCACGAACAGTACCAACATCCATGTTGATCTTCTTGGATATGCTTGCTGCTGAGCGTTGTCCGGTGATGACCGCTTCTGAGTTTTCCTTTAATTTCAATGTTGATTTATCATCTATGAAAATAATTGCTGCAAAGCCCTTTGATCCCGTACGGATCTTGTCCCCATCAGAAAGAATGGTACCAGGATTTAAATTGGCAAAATCCTTTTTTCCAACTGGCATGATCTCTACCATACCTTTTATCTTGGTTGCTACAGCAATCTTATTTGCAAAAACAAATGAGAAAATGATAGAACTAAGAAGGATAATATGTTTTATGTTCTTCTTCATTCTACTGAAATGGTCTGTATCTGATAGGCATCACTATTGATCTGGTTCAATATGTAATTCACGCTAGACTCATCTACAGTAACTCCATTTACCTCAACCTGGCCTGTTGGAATAAAACCTTGGAGATCATTTCCAGATCCAAAAAAAGCATTGAACTGGTCATCACCCAATGCCTGTTGGAGGGCCATTAGTAGCGGATTTGATACTAGATCTGGTGTTTCGACATTCCCTGCCTCTCCAATCTTGAATGCTGAGATCGTAGAGGTCATTTCTTCTGAGCCTGAGGTTGTAGGCATTGACATCATTACCTGCCAACAATATACATTTCCCTCTTCTAATGGATAGGCCCCACTAAATGGGTATTGGAAACTATTCACATTATCTATTTGGTACCATTCCTCTGCCTGATCAAAGGGTAGGACACGTTGGTCCTCCATGGCATCTTCTACGGAACTATGTATTTGGGAATTATATTGTGCAACTCTTATGAATGTATTGCAACCATTACACATTTGTGAAAACCATTGAAAAATAGGAAAGGTAGTATAGATCACATTATCAAGGGTATCCGACAAGGTACCTGCAGGAGATTCTAATGTAATGGATACAGGTGATTGTATTAAAATCGTCTTTGAATCAGATGCCAAAACCTGATCATCCTCAGATAATATATTGACCTGAAAGGTATATTCACCATCAGCGATCTTTCCTGTTGTAATGATACTTTGTAGGATAGCATCTGCCTGGGTTGGGTCCAAACTTTCAATGACATGCCCAGTTAATTCAATACTATTTGGCGGTGAGGCCATATCATAAATGACAGTGGTCTCTGACGAGATATCTCTATTATCTAGAATGAGAGAAGCTTGAAGTTGAAATGGGTCAGTCTCGATCTCTATGATGGTCTGCTCATTGTTGATACCTAGAGTAGGTGAGAGCATTGATGCCCTAAAGTGAACTTTTATCGAAACAGGATATTCATCCGTTGATAATTGATATCTGAAAATCTGGACATTTGTAGCGCCTGTATTAAGGTCAAAACTATTAACATAATAAGTTGCATACTCGAATATATCCCCATTCAGATCTACACTCTGTCCTCTCATGGGTTGGACAGTACCTAGCAATAATATTATTAGTAACGTTATTTTTGTTATAATTCTCATGATATTTAATGTCTTCCACATCAATTTACCCATGATCCAAACACCTACCAAAATAAAAAAGAAAACTTGTGCAATAGATCACAAAAAAAAAGCCTCAAAATAATGAGGCTTTTTTAAATGTTCCCGGCAACGTCCTA
>CAYZJY010000091.1:0-7126 GCA_964478995.1 uncultured bacterium | reverse complement strand
TGTGCAAAGGACAAATTTTCTAGATTATTTACATCAATTATACTCACCGGCTCAGCACTACCATCTGGACACACATATTCTGACATTTCTGCTGATCCAATTTCTATTTTTTCTGGAACATTAGTTTCTGCGATGACAGAATCTTCTTCATGTGTAACGACCAATCTGTAAGTAGTACCAGAGCTAATGATATAATCAAACCAATAACTGAAAATAGAGTCCACATTCTGCATAGAGATATCTATCGGGTAATATCTACCATTCCCTATTGAGTAAAATTTCAATTCTGAACCGTTTGAGATATTGATAAGCTTTACATTTGCATTCTCAATATATAGATCTTCCGAATCTACAGATTCATTAACCTCTGCTGTTCTTGATACGAATACAGTATCATAGACAGGGAATCCTGCATTTATTGATGCAAATACCACAAGCTTTTCCTCATAATTGATATTGTTATCATCGAATGAGCATGATTGCATTATCAATGAAAGAGATAAAATTTGAATTAATAATTTTAATTTATTATACATTTAAAACTCCCAGCTAAAACCAATTGTAGGAATGATTGGGAACAAACTAATATCATTGACTTGAAGTCTTCCTTCGTCTGCTTCATCTACATTAACCTCGCCAACGTCTGGCTCGCCATTTCCATTGGTATCATGTTTTTCTTCATCCCAATCTCCATCATCATCAATACCATTATATGTACTTCCTACACTATATGATTTTCTAAATGTGTTTTTTCTATTAAAAACATTTATTATTTGAACATATATGTCCATTTTTGAACCAAAAATTTTTGTATGGTAAACAAATCCAAGATCTAATCTACTATATGGAGAATATCTGGCTGAATTTCTCGTACCTGGTATTGTCCTAAAAACCTCATCAGGGCTTCCTGGTAAAATCTGATTATAATAACCAATTATGGGAGTATATGCCTGTCCAGATTGCAAAGAAAATTTCCAATTCATATCCCACTTATTACTGAATATATAATTACCAAGAGCGCTAAAAGAATGGGTCCTGTCCCAACTATTGTAATATTCTTCGCTTTTATCATAAAAAATACTATTCATTGATTTTCTTGATACAGAAAAAGTATATGCTAACCAACCACTAAGTCTGCCACTCATTTTCTGTGCAAATAACTCCAGACCATAAGCATAACCATTAGATGGAGTTACGATGTCAGATAAAACTGAATCAGAGACAGCCTCATCAGTGGTCGCTCTAGACTCTTCAAAGGTAAATAGATTTTTGATATCTTTATAGTATCCCTCAATCTGAAGTTTATATAGATTGTTAAGATATTCTTCATATCCTAACACTATTTGGGATGACTTAGCAGGTGCAATACTATTATCAACCGCTATCCACTGGTCTAAGATTGTTGGATTATAATCATCTTGAAATGTGGCAATGAACTGGTGGTAATTCCCTAATGAAAAATTGAGGTATCTATCATCATTAAGTAGATATTTCATACCAAGGCGTAAGTCAGGAAAAATTGAGTCGCTGTAAACATTATACATATTTATTCTTATACCAGGTTCAAGAATAAATTTTTCAGAAGGTGAATATTTTAATTTTGCATAACTAGCGAACTCTTTTGGCTTCGTTTGAATTTTAAACTGTAACGAATCTCCAAATGTGTTTGTGTATAAAAAACCAAGGTTTTTTAGCTGTGCCCCAAACTTGATTGTGTTTTCAGATGATTTAAACCAAGAAAAGTTTACTGCTACTGTTGCATCATCTATCTGATTATCACTGTTTAATCCATTGGAACCACCTAGTCCAAATTCTGTAAAGAATAAACTATTCGCGTATAAAAAATTACCAATCAGTTTTTCAGAAAAGACCCTCCTGTATTGGGTGCTTAAGGTACTATTCCCCCAACGACCAGCAAGTCCAAAAGTCCCAAAAAATAAATCATCTATCCCATTGTAAAAACTGAGCGACAATCTATCTTTTGGAGTGATATCAGAATATACATGACTCTGAATATCATAGAAATAGTAGGGTGGTATATTGGGATTATTCTTAAATATTTGATCAAAATAAGTCCGACGCCCCGATAAAACCCATGCTCCCTTGTAAAATGGCCCCTCTAAAGTGGCTTGTGCTGAAAGAAGCGATAGATTTGCTTTTCCCTCAAACTTTTTTTGATTTCCTTCACGACTTATAATATTGAGAACAGCTGAGAGCCTGCCACCATATTCTGCATTGTATGCGCCTTTTATTAGTTCGGCCTCTTTTACACCATCCACAATAAAATTTGAAAATATTCCACCCAAATGTGATGGGTTATATACTGTAACACCATCCAAAAGAATAAGATTTTGATCAGTATTCCCACCTCTTATCACTAAACCCGTGCTGAATTCAGAGGTTGTTAATACACCAGGAAGAGCTTGGATAGTTCTAAAAAGATCAGGCTCGGCTAAAGCAGGTGCGGCCTTCATCATTCTGGGACTGAGGTTTATTTTACTGGGTTGTATATTTGCCTTTCTCTGGAGTTGCTCAGCAGTGACCTCTACTTGTGATAATTCAACTACTTCCTCTAATAGAGCGATATTTAACTTGATCGATTCCCCACCAGTTATGGTCAGTTTCTCTTTTGTCAGGCTAAACCCAACGTAAGAAACCATCAAGACATAGTCTCCAGGCACGATATCTTGTATGACATAATAACCGTTCATATCAGTTGCCATTCCCTGACCGGTCTCTTGAAGCATCACATTCGCACCAATCAGAGCCTCGCCTGAGGAAGAGTCACTGATAAAACCAGATATGATTGTGGACTGTGCGCTCAATTGATTGATAAGAAACAAAAAAATAAAAAATCGCCTCATAGTAATTATCTCGATATGTATTTCAGATTTTCAATATTAAAGGGTATAGGGTCAATATCATATTTATTAAGTAAGGCTGATGAATCACATATGCTTCCCTTGACAAGATCATTTAATTGATCTTTTCCTGCAGGAAACCATGAGAATCGATCAAAGATCCCTGCTATGGTTGCAATCATAAAAAAAGGTGCGGGGGTCATGATCACCCTTCTGCCAGTTACTTTTGCAATACTGGTTACTATCTCATTCCATGTAACCTCCCTATTCCCACCAATTTCAATAGTTTGGTTCATTGAGTCTTCATCAGCAAGGACCTTAACAAAAACTGATGCCATGTCTTTAACATGAATCATGCTCAATGCATAGTTACCTGCGTCAAGTGGATTCATTCCAGTAAAAAAGGATGGGGCTGGAAAAGGCAAAAATTTTGGATAGGGAATCAGGCTAAGCATCAATTTATCAAGCATCATGCAAAATTCTGGTCTATCACATCCTCTTGGATCACCAAACAAACTCGAAGGCCTGATGATTGTCCAATTAAGTCCAGTACTTTTAATAAACTGTTCAGATAAATGTTTCGCCTGCATGTACTTAGATCCATTTGGGCTTGGATCTGCTCCTAGAGCACTCATTAATATAAATCGTGTTACGCCTTTTTTCTCCGCTATCTCTGCAACTCGCTTTGAGCCCTTGAATTGTAATTTTTCATTTGTCAATCCTTGATCAGGGAATTCTCTGATCAAGGCAATAAGGTAAATGACAGCCTCACAATCCTCAAGAGTCTCGCCAATGGCTTTTTCATCCCCAATATCTCCATTGATGATCTCGCATTTTTCCGGTTGCATAACCTTATGCTCCGAGCCATCTCTTACTAGAAGTTTTGGGACATGATCATGATCTATCAGTTCATCAATTATGTAAGAACCAACATAGCCAGTCCCACCAAAAAGCGCGACCTTCATTATTTTTTCTCCGTTTTTAATAAGTATTTTTCAAGGGTTAGGTATGATACTGGAACTAGAAGAAGGGTAATGGCTGTTGCAAACAAGACTCCAAATGATAATGATACAGCCATTGGAATCATGAACTTAGCCTGTGTACTCTTTTCTAGAATCAATGGAACAAGACCTACAAAGGTTGTCAGTGATGTAAGAAATATAGGCCTAAATCTCCTCGGACCTGCTTCTAAGACCGCATCTTTGATACTATTACCTTCCGCCCTATAACGATTGATGAAATCTACCATAACCAAACTATCATTGACAACAACGCCTGTTAATGCAACAATGCCCATCATGGATAGCACAGACAAGTTTAATCCCAAAAAGATATGTCCCAATACTGCGCCAGTCATGCCAAAGGGTATGGAAGACATCACAACCAAAGGTTGAAAGTATGATTTAAATGGAATCGCAAGTAACATGTAAACGACAAGCATTGCCAAAACAAAGTTCTTTCCTAGAGACCGGAGGTTCTCTCCCTGCTCCTGCTGCTCTCCTTCAAGAGAGTATGCTACAGAGTTGTATTGCTGAAGAATTTTTGGCATTATTGAACTCATGACTGTTGCAATCACCTCATTACTATTTGTAACTGTCAAATCAACGTCAGCAGTTACATTGATGGACCTCTTACGATTCTTTCTTTCAATCGATGCTAAACCTTCTCCGATTTCTAACTGAGCAATTTGTCTAACAGGAATGGTCGATCCTGTTGGGGTGAGAATCATCATGTTTTCAAGGTCAGAGATCGAAGATCTCTGGTCTTCAGGATACTGAAGCATAACCTTCAATTCATTCCTACCTCTTTGGATAGTTTGCACTTCTAGACCGTAAAAGGCCTGTCTTACTTGATTGGCAACCATCATCATGTTCACTCCATAATTTTTTGCAGCAGGCAATAGGTTTATTGAGATCTCTTCTTTTCCAATGTTATATGTATCACTTACATCAAAGACACCTGGAAATCTTACTAACTGAGCCTTTAATTCATTTTTTGCTAAAACCAGATCATCAATGTACTTGCTAGATAATTGAATGTTTATTGGGTCGCCCGCTGAAAAGAGATCTGATTTAAATGATAATTCCTTAACACCAGGAAGATCAGGCATGATACTTCTCCATTTGCGTACAATCTCCTCAGTGCTAATTGTTCGGTTTTCTGAGGGCGCAAGTTCAAGCGCGACCTCTGCCATGTTTGGCCCTACGAAAAGAGCATCCAGATTTCCAGGTCCACGAGAGGTTTTTGTTAGCATGGGTAAATAACCTATGGTTGATAATCTATTTCTTATGACTGCTTGGTCAGGGAATTCTTCAATTAACTCGGACTCTAAAATTTTTGCAGATTCCTCAAGTTTGTCATAGCCCTTTCTTGTGACTTCTATGGGTGTGCCAGAAGGATATTCAATTGTTGCAATAGCAAGGTCATCTTCAACGGCAGGAAAGAAAGAAAATTTTAATATACCACTGAGCATTATTCCGATTGTAAGAATAAATATGCCTGCCGCAAATGAAAGTGCAGAAAAAGGGTGATTGACTGCTTTTATAAGGATAGGTCTATATATGTTATGCCTCACATGATCTAGGCCCTTAACAATCCTATCTTGCATATGACCCCATTTTTTTGAGACCATTAACAGAATTGGATTCTTTGGTTCATCATCACTGCTATGGGCAAGATGGGCTGGTAAAATCGTTAGACTTTCAATTAGCGACCAAACTAGAACCGAGATCACAACTAATGGAAATATCCTCCATATCGAACCAATCTCACCTTCAACGGCTAACATTGGCGAAAACGTGACCATGGTTGTCAGTACTGCAAAAAATACAGGAGTTGCAACCTGCATGGCACCTTTTACTGCTGCATCTACAGGATTCATTCCACGTTCTTTGAAAAGGGCAATGTTCTCACCAACAACAATCGCATCATCCACAACAATCCCCAGCACTAAAATAAATGTAAACAATGAAAGCATGTTAATTGATAGATCTAGTGGTGCAAATAACCAGAATCCACCCATGAATGAAATTGGAATACCCAAAGAGACCCAGAATGCTAGTTTAGGTTTTAAAAATAATGCCAATACTAATATGACAAGCATGAAACCCTGTTGAGCATTTCGGACAATGGTTTCAATTCTACCACTCAGTATACGTGCCTCATCATCCCATGCAGTTACTTTGACGGACGCTGGCAATTCTTGATTTTTAGTCTCAACAAATTCCTTTACAGCGGCAGAGACATCTAGGGCATTTTGATTACCTACTCTGAATACTGTAATCAGATTTGCTTTGCCTCCGTTAAATTGAAAATCAAGTTCAAATTGATCGGAAAAGGTATCTTTTATCTCACTTATATCACCTAGATAAACGATAGAACCATTTGGATTTATTATAACAGGAATTTTTGAAAAGTCATACACCGTATATCCTTGGTTATTTGATCTAATTAGAATTTCACCATCTTGAGTTTTAATGGTTCCACTAGGCATATTCAAAGACCATTCTTGAATTGATCGGGCAATTTGTTGAAATGATAGATTGTACTTTCTTAGTGCACTCTCTTTTATATTTATTTTAATCTCATTTTCAAGATCCGCAACTATGGAAGTAAAAGTGACTTCTGGAAGTCCATCGATCTCATCTTTGATGTCCTCTGTGAGTTTATTTAGAGAATTATCATCTAAATCACCATGGACTGCTACTGAAATAACTGGATTTGAACCAGCAATCTTTCGACAGATCGGCTTTTCAACGTTTTCAGGGAATGTATCTATGGCATCAACCTTTGCTTTGATCTTATCAAGCATTTCATTGGGATCTTGCCCAGATATTATTTCAATGTTAATATTTCCAACGTTCTCGGATGCATTTGATGTAACCTTCTTGACGCCATCCAAACCTTGCAATCTTTCCTCAATTTTTATGCAGATGGCCTCTTCGACATCTGTTGGAGTTGCGCCAGGATATACAGCAGTCACATTAATGATATTCAAATCAATTTCTGGAAACACTTCCATCTTCAACATCGGAATAGCAGTAGCACCTGTTATGATGATTAAGATCATCAAAAGATTTGATACTACCTTATTGTTGACGAACCAACGTATTAACTTTTCCATATTGATCAGTCGATGCTATAAGTTACTTTTTGACCATTGATCAGTGATGACAGTCTTGATAGCAATAATCTGTCACCGTTTTCTATGCCCTCATTGACCAAGGCATATTCATTTTCATACCTAAGCACATTTACAGGTCTAT